>CAXAVP010000085.1:0-16454 GCA_963972175.1 uncultured Arenibacter sp. | reverse complement strand
TTTGCAAAATATAAGGGTGAAGGTCGGCCAACATAGTCTTTTAATAATTGATCAAACTCCTCTTTAAAAGAAGGTTCGGCCATTATTTTTAGATATTGCTGCCTTAGGTTCTCTACGTTGGGGTAGAGCATTTCTGGAATAAAAGCACCTCCAAAATCTCCGTAATATCCTTTGTCGTCTACGTTATAATTCATTTTAAAAGCATTGTATGGTATATTGTTTTGAGCTTGCCAAAGCAACTCTCAAAACAGCAACATTGTTATATTTTTTTGATAAATTCTTTTAACTCATCTACTTTCTTTAAACCTGGTTCTTTTTCAAATTTACTGTTCACATCAATGGCGTGACAATATTTGGACTCTGGTCTTTGCAGAAAATCCTTTATTTTACTTACTTCATCCAAGCCTATGCCGCCACTTAAAAAATAGGGCTTTTGGGAGGGATAGCTTTTTAGTACTTCCCAACTAAAGGTATAGCCGTTACCACCTGGTAGTTTACCTTTGGTGTCAAACAAATAATAATCACAGACCGTTTCGTATGGTATTAGGCTTCTAAAGTCAAAATCGTCCTTAATGGAGAACACCTTGATAATCTTGACCGTAGATCTGGCTCCTTCCGGACTTGTTAAGCGGGAAAGTCTTAACTGATTGCAGAATTCAGGCGTTTCCTGGCCATGCAGTTGTACGGCCTCTAGGCCGTAGCTGTCTATTTTTTCCAGGACTTGGTACAATGGGGCATCTACAAAAACACCTACCTTTTTTATGGCGTTGGAAAACTTGGGGATATTCCCTTCAAAATAACGTTTGGAGGGTTCCCAGAAAATAAAACCCAGATAGTCCGGATTTAGGTCCGCCACATCAGCGGTGTTCAGTTTCATTCCGCATACCTTGAGTTTAACCCTACTCTTTTTTGGAGAGTGGGGTAGTGGCTCTTGGCTATCTTCGTCATTACTGTTCATATGTCATTATTTATAGGTTCCGGCGTTGGCTCCTTAGTTATACCTGGCTAAAACTTTCCAATCCCTATAGCTTGGGGGCAAGTTCATTTATAAATTGTAGGGCGCTTTCCCCTGGATGTTCTGTTTTCATAAAATTTTCCCCTATTAAAAAGCCTTGATAACCATAGGGTCTTAATTCATTTATAGCCTCTGTAGAACTAATGCCGCTCTCAGAAACTTTTACAAAATCGTTTGGAATTACCTTGGACAATTTCTTACTGGTCTCCAGGCTTACCTCAAAAGATTTTAAATTTCTATTGTTCACCCCCAACATATCCAAGCTGGGCATAATGGATTTATAGAGCTCTTCCTCATTGTGGACCTCCAATAGCACTTCCAAATTTAATCCTTTGGCAAACTCGGACAAGGCCTTTATTTCAGATTTGGTCAATATAGCGGCAATCAGAAGAATAACATCTGCGCCGTATGCTTTGGCTTCCAACAATTGATATTCATCTATTATAAACTCTTTACGGAGCAAGGGCATTTGTACGCTGGCCCTTGCCAATAGAAGATCGTCCAATGAGCCTCCAAAATATTTCCCATCTGTCAAGACCGACATGCCCGATGCCCCAGCACTTTCATAACCTTTTGCTACCTCCCAAACACTGTTCTTTTGGTTAATGACCGCTTTGGAAGGAGATCTTCGCTTGTGTTCGGCTATAATCCCCGAGCTGCTCTCCCTAAGTCTATTGGCCAAAGAAATGGTAGGTCTGTTAAACAAGACCGAAGTTTCCAATTGTGAAGCGGGAATAATCGATTTTTTTAAATCGACCTCCTTTCGTTTATCTATTACTATCCTGTCCAGTATATTCATTTGTACAAACAAGCCCTGCCAAAGGGCATTTTTTATTTCTTTTATTATTCACTTAAGGCTTGCAGTTTTTTCAGTGCCGCCAACCCTTTACCACCTTGCAATGCTGCCTTGGCCTCCTCAAATCCTTCCCGTGGGCTTAGCCCTTTCACGGTTGCGATGGCTATACCGGCATTGGCACATACCACATTATTCTGTTGGGTAGAACCTTTGCCCTGTAACACGTTCAAGAATATCTGGGCCGATTCTTGGATGCTATCACCACCAACGATGTCTGATTCCAGTACGGTATCCACTCCAAAATCGGATGGCTTAAGCATACCTTCAGAGTTGTTGGTGATGGTTTTGGTGTCTCCGGTCAAGGAAATTTCATCATATCCGTCCAAGGCATGTAAAACCGTAAAATTCTTGTCGGTCTTTTGGTATAGGTATCCGTACATCCTAGCCAGTTCCAAATTAAATACCCCAACCATTTGATTTTCTGGAAATGCTGGGTTTACCATGGGGCCCAACATATTGAAAAAGGTTTTAACCCCAAGTTCCCTGCGGATGGGGGCAACATTTTTCATGGCTGGATGAAACAAAGGGGCGTGTAACACACAAATTCCGGCTTGGTCTATACATTTCTCCAGAAATCCAGCATCATTGCTAAACTTAATGCCGAGAAACTCCATTACATTACTACTGCCACACTTGGAGGATACCCCATAGTTACCGTGCTTGGTAACTTTTACACCTGCGCCCGCCGTTACAAAACTAGCCAAAGTGGAAATATTAAAGGTGTCCTTGCCATCCCCACCGGTGCCACAAAGGTCTATAGGGTTGTACTGGGATAGATCTACCGCTAAGCAAAGGTCCAAAAGTGCATCCCTGAAGCCCTCCAATTCCTCAATGGTGACACTACGCATCATATATACCGTTAGAAAGGCGGCAATCTGACTGGTGTTATAATCTCCTTTGGCAATATTGACCAATACCTGCTTGGCGTCCTCTTTGGGAAGCACATCGTGATTGATCAGTTTGTTTAGAATATCTTTCATTTTTTAACTAGATGTTTTGATAGTAGTATGGGGTACTGGTATCTTTTATATTAGATAATGTTTTTACTTGCGTATGGTTCACGATTGCTATATCTGCAGTTTTGACTTGCTTATTGGTGGTTTATCCAGTTTTCCAACATTTTCTTGCCATACGGGGTCAATACCGATTCTGGATGAAATTGAACAGCACATACGTCGTAGGTCTTATGCCTTAAGGACATTACCTGTCCGTTCCCGTCCAAAGAGGTTGCTTCCAAAACTTCGGGCAGGTCTGGATTCACCACCCAAGAATGGTATCGGCCAACCTCTATGGTTTTGGGCATTCCCTGAAACAAGGTGTCCTCCTTTATAATATCTATTTTTGTAGCTATTCCGTGGTAAACTTGGTCTATGTTGACCAAGGTGCCTCCGAAGACTTCGGCAATGGCCTGTTGCCCAAGGCAAACCCCAAAAATACTTTTGGTGGGGGCATACATGGCGATGATTTCCTTTAATAGGCCTGCCTCATCCGGGATGCCAGGGCCTGGGGATAGAACAATCTTGTTAAAAGCCTCTATTTCCTCTAAACGCAGTTGGTCGTTTCTTTTTACGGTTACCTGGCAGCCCAAGTCTTCCAAATAATGCACTAGGTTATAGGTAAAACTATCGTAATTGTCTATTACCAAAATAGATTGTCCCTTTCCAGCTCCTTTTTCTTCAACTAGGGCACTGCTATTTGTTCCTTTATCTGTGTTTTCTTTCATTTCGGTATTGTCCTAAATATTGAATATCTTAAATGGATTCTGCTATTTCCAGTGCTTTGGTCAGGGCCCCCAGTTTATTATAGGTTTCTTGCAGCTCGTTTTCTGGACTGGACGCAGATACCAAACCGGCGCCTGCCTGATAGTGTAGCTGATGGTTCTTGCTCAAAAAGGTACGGATCATGATTGCGTGGTTAAAGTTTCCATTGAAATCCATAAACCCTATAGCGCCACCATAATAGCCCCTACTTGTTTTTTCGTATTTTTCTATCAGCTGCATCGCCATATGTTTTGGGGCTCCACTTAAAGTACCTGCGGGAAAAGTATCTGCAACCACTTTCATGGTTGGGATATCCTTTTTCTTTAATCCGCTTACCTTGGAGACCAAATGTATTACATGTGAAAAAAACTGTACTTCCCTGTAGTTTTCCACCTCTACCATGGTGCCGTTTCTACTTAGGTCGTTCCTGGCAAGATCTACCAGCATCACGTGCTCACTGTTTTCCTTGTCGTCTATTTTAAGTTTTTTTGCCAATTCGGCATCTTGCTCATCATTGCCCGTCCTTTTAAAGGTGCCGGCAATAGGATGAATCTCTGCCTTTCCTTCCTTCACAATTAATTGGGCCTCCGGCGAACTGCCAAATATTTTGAAATCACCATAATCAAAATAGAATAAATATGGGGATGGATTAACCGATCTTAAAGCGCGGTATACGTTAAATTCATCGCCTTTAAAACTCTGGGAAAATCTTCTTGATAATACAAGCTGAAATACATCGCCCCTGTTGCAATGTTTTTTTGCCAACTCTACCTGTTCCTTATACTCTTCGTCCTGTAGATTGGATATGGGGGTCCCATCCTTAGCAAAATTGTAGGAGGCGAAATTTTTGGCGTTTAAAATTTGTTCAATTTCCCCTATATTGTTTTCGGACTCATAACAATGGGCAAATAGATAGGCCTCGTTCTTAAAGTGGTTAATGGCCACTATATTTTGATACACCGCATAATAAATATCCGGTATTGAAATGCTATTGTCCTTTTTGGATATATCTATGTCTTCAAAGTACCTAACGGCATCATAGGCCATATAGCCAAATAGTCCGTTGTTGATAAACTTAAAACTGTTGTCCTGTGATTCAAATTTCTGACTAAAATCATGTAATAGGGTTGGGATGTCTGTTTCTTCGCTAATGCTGATTTCTTTTGTAGTTCCATCTGGGAACTGTTGCAGCACAGTTTCGTTTTCAACCTTTATGGAAGCAATAGGGTTGCAACAGATATAGGAAAAACTATTGTCATTGGCATGGTAGTCACTACTTTCCAGTAAGATACTGTTAGGAAAACGATCCCTTATTTTGAGGTACACACTTACAGGGGTAATGGTATCTGCAAGTATTTTTTTATGATGTGATACTAATTGATATTTCATAATAGTTCTTTGTATTTGCTAATGGGTGCCCAATGGTTTTTCTTTTTATGCCAAACGAAAAAAAGGCTTGTCGTGATGACAAGCCTTTTATATAGTTATACTACAATGATGCTTTGCTCACGATGTTTTTCGTAAGTTGTTCCACCACCAAGTATTTTTTACCATGTTTTTCATTGCAGGCCAAATATAAGAAGGAATTTGATATTTACAAACCTCTGTTATGTAAAAAATAAAAAACCCCACAATTGTGAGGTTTTAAACAGTAATGGCAAGGATATTAGAATACTAAATCTACCACTAAGTCAAATTCATCGTATATGGTTTTGTCCCCTAGGTTGTCAAAAAAGCTTCCAGAGCCATATTTAACGTCGTATAAGGAGCGGTCTACTTTCATTGTTGCGGTGGCCTTGCTGCCGTAAACCGATATGTCAAAGCTGATAGGATTGGTCTTTCCTTTAATGGTAAGGTCGCCCGTAACCTCATAGGAGTTCTTTCCAGTTGCCTTTACCTCGGTAAAGACCAATTTAGAGGTAGGGTGGTCAGCTACACCAAAGAAATCATCAGATTTCAGGTGATTCTCCAGTTTGCCTTTGTACTCCTCTTGAAGATCGTCGGAAACCAAGGATCCCATATCTACAGTGAATTCGCCTCCTATTAGTTGATCCCCATCAAAAATTAGGGCTCCCTCTTTAAGGTCTATGGTACCGTAGTGTGATCCTGTTACCTTATACCCCTTCCAGGTTACGGTACTTTCTGAGGTTTTTACCTGTTTTTTTTCGTTGTCAATTGTTGTGTTGGCAATGGAGGTGAAACCCGTAAATACTGCCAATACCAAACTCAATGCGCTTTTTTTCATAATTTCAATGTTTAAATGTTTAATGAACTGTGTTAAGATTTAAATTATAAGTGAGTAATTAAATGTTCTTTGGGTTTTCTAACTTTTTGGTAATGTTGTGAGGCGTCTTCCTCCGATCTGTAACCAATGGCAACTATTACTGCGGCGTTCAACCCTTTTTTGGAAAGCCCTAGGATTTCATTGAATTCCGAGCTGTTGAATCCTTCCATGGGGCAGCTATCTATTTTTAGGTCTGCCGCTGCAGATAATAAATTGCCCAGGGCAATATAAGTTTGTCGCACTGTCCAAGTGGCCTTTTCAGTTTCCGAAAGTGGAAGTAGTTTAGACTTCATAAAATCGGCATACCCTTGCAGGTCTTGAGCGGCAATACCTCGGGTTGTACTTACGTTCTGCAAATAATTGTCTATTAGTTCTTCGCCAAAAGTTGTTTGGTTGGCCAAGACAATGACATGGGAGGCTTCGGTTATTTGGGATTGTCCCCAAGCCGCAGGTTGTAATTTTTTTCTCAGTTCTTTGTCTTCCACAACTAAAATTTCATAGGGCTGCAAGCCGTAGGATGAAGCGCTTAGGCTAGTTGCTTCCAGCAAAATATCCAAGTGCTTTTGTGGTACTTTTTTGTAAGTGTCGAATTTTTTGGTGGCATAACGCCAGTTTAGATTTTCTATATATGAGTTCATATTATTAATTAATGTTTATTTTAGTTTCAGTGTATTTTAAAATTTATCCAATAATGCGTTCAAAGTTTTTAGATCGTTGTTGGTGAAATCTCTTAGTAACTGTTCCTCGGCCTCTGCCATTACCTGGTCAATTTTGTTTAAGGCCTCTTCGCCCTCATGGGTAATGCTTATTTCCACTTTTCTTCTGTTGCTTTTGCAGATAACCCTGTCTACATACTCTTTCTGTATTAATTTGTCTACCAGTCTGGTGGTATTGCTCATTTTCGTGACCATTCTTTCGTTTAGAGTGGAAAGGTTGGCCGGTTTCCCTTTTTGTCCCCTAAGAATCCTAAGAACATTAAACTGTTGTAACGATACCCCAAATGGCTTAAGCTTTTGGGTAAATACTTCGTTAACCATGGCCTCCACTAAACTTAAGTGTATTAAGGTCTTGCTTTTTAAGGGCAGTTTCTTATCTGTTTTTATTCGCTCCTCTACATTCATGTTCATACAATTGTTGTAGGTACAAATGTAGTGTATGATTTTTAAAGTTTAATTTTTTCTGCTGATAATATTTTGTTAAAACTTTTGAATGGTAGGTAGCTGATCAGTGAAGGAATATAGAAACCCTTGTTTGAGTGTTATAAATTGAAATGAAAGGTGATGTTTTTTTGTAAAAACATTAATTTTGAAAAATAAATAAAAAAAACAAATGGCAGATTTAACACAAGAGGAGTGGAGTTCACAATTGGAAAGTGATGAGAATACCTTTATATTGGACGTAAGGACTCCTGAAGAAGTAGAAGAGGGGTATATTCCCGGAGCAACTAATATAGATATCTATTTAGGGCAAGAATTTGTGGATGAGTTGGAAAAGTTGGATAAGTCCAAAAACTACTACGTTTATTGTAGATCCGGGCAGCGAAGCGGGCAGGCATGTGCCATAATGAATAAACTGGGGTTTGAGAATGCCTATAATTTGGAAGGCGGCTTTATGAATTGGACAGGGGACATAGTGGAATAGGTGTTATTTTTGGTTTCCATTTTCTAGTATAAATAAGGACTGTACTGGGTTGTATATTTTCGGTATAGGCTTTTTGATGTAATTTATTTTCTTTACATTAGGTTATGCGGGAAGACCTTTTGCATTTTATCTGGAAGTACAAAAAGCTGCAGTTGGAGGAATTGCGTTCCTCCAAGAATGAAACTATTCAAGTCTTGGATGTTGGAACCCATAACCATTTGTCCGGCCCCGATTTTTTTAATGCCAAAATACGTATTAATGGACAGCTATGGGCCGGTACAGTAGAAATGCATCTTAGGTCTTCTGACTGGTATGCCCACCACCATGAACGGGATCCCAATTACAACAATGTTATCTTACATGTTGTTTGGGACGATGATCTGGATGTTTTTAGGAGTGATAATAGCAGCATTCCAACCTTGGTGCTCAAAGAATATATTTCCCCATCAGTTTTAGAGGAATACCAAAAATTGTTCCATCGTAAGGAGGGGGCTTTTATCAATTGTGGACAATCCATATCAAAGGTTGATGATTTTATTGTCAAGAAATGGTTGGAACGTCTATATTTTGAGCGCTTGGAGCAAAAGTCCAATTGGGTTCAAAAACTACTGAAAGACTCCAATAATGATTGGGAGCAAGTTTTCTTTATTGTGGTGTGCAAAAACTTTGGACTTAAAATTAATGGAGCGTCTTTTTTTGATATTGCCCGTGCATTGGATTTCTCAATGATTAGAAAGATACAGGCCAATACCCTTCAAATGGAAAGTGTGTTGTTTGGTTTGGCCGGTTTTTTGTCCGACGAAATTGTGGGGGACCGTTATCAGCAGCGCCTAATAAGGGAATATGACTTTCTAAAGTCCAAATTCAATATTTCAGGGAGTAAGGTGCACAAGGTGGAATTTTTTAAGCTTAGACCTTCCAACTTTCCTACTATTAGGCTTTCGCAATTGGCAAACCTTTATTCCCGTCACCAAAATCTGTTTAGTAAGGCGATTGGGGCCAGTAGCCTAACGGATTTATATGAACTGTTCAATGTTGCTGCGAGCCCATATTGGGACAACCACTTTACATTTGGAAAAGTCTCAAGGAAGCAAGCCAAGAAGCTATCCAAGAAGTTTGTGCAATTATTGGTTCTAAATACAATTTTGCCCATTAAGCTGAGTTACGCCAAATATATAGGTAATGACATTTCAGAGGAGCTTCTACAAATTGTGGAGGGTATCCCTTCTGAAAGGAATAGTATTATTTCAAAATTTGGGGAGCTTGGGTTACAATTTCCTTCGGCCATGCCAGGGCAGGCAGTGTTACAGCTTTATAATGAATATTGTACACAAAATAAATGCCTGCATTGTGCTGTGGGTCATCAATTATTAAATAGAAAATCCTAATTTTAAAGCATGAATATTTTTTATAAGCTATTGTACTATTTCCAAAAAAGAGGTTTTGAGGTTTGTAGACGTATAGCCGAACGTTTGGGGATTAGGACCAGGGTGGTAAGGACTACTTTTATCTATCTCACCTTTGTAACCTTGGGGTTTGGGTTTGCCCTTTACCTATTTATGGCCTTTTGGTTAAGGATAAAGGATTTGGTTTACACTAAAAGAACCTCTGTTTTTGATCTTTAACTATGGCTAAACTTTCCAGATCCAGAATATATTTGGCCCTCGCCATGTTGGCAGTGGTTATGCTCTTTGGGGTGTTTGGCTATAGGTTCTTGTCCGATTATTCCTGGATAGATGCGTTTTATATGACCATCATTACGGTTACTACTGTAGGTTTTTCTGAAGTACGACCACTGGATCCGCCAGCGAAAGTTTTTACCGTGCTCCTAATTATTACCAGTGTATTTATATTTGCGTTTGCCATTTCGGTGATTACAGAATATGTTCTTAGTAGAAATTCTCTTCAACTTCTAAAGAAAAAAAAGGTGAAAAATAAAATAAGGAGTTTAAATAATCATATTATTATTTGTGGATTTGGGCGTAATGGAAATCAGGCGGCCGAAAGGTTAATGGCCTATAAGAGGCCTTTTGTAGTGGTGGAAAGGGATAAGGAGGTAATAGAGAAATACGAGGACGATATCCTATTCGTAGAAGGGGACGCCAATGAGGACGAGGTGTTGGCCCGGGCTGGTATTGCAAAAGCAAAATACCTTATTGCCGCTTTGCCGGACGATGCTGCCAATCTTTTTGTGGTTCTATCGGCCAGACAATTAAATAAAAATCTGTTCATAATAAGTAGGGCTTCACAGGTTGCTTCCCAGAAAAAACTAAAACTTGCCGGTGCAAATAAGGTAATCATGCCCGATAAGATTGGCGGCGACCATATGGCGTCATTGGTGGTAATGCCAGACCTCATAACCTTTATGGATAAACTCTCTACAGAAGGAGAGCACACCACTAACTTAGAGGAAGTTACCATAGAGAATTTTATGACCAAAATAGACAATCACTCCCTTCGTGATCTAGACCTAAGAAGAAAAACCGGCTGTACCATAATTGGGTATATTGAACCTGATGGGAATTATATTATTAATCCAGAAGCCGATTTAAAACTGCAGCCACAGGGCAAGGTAATTGTGCTGGGAAGACCGGAGCAGATTAAAAAATTAAATGAAATGTTCCATATTGTTTGAGTATCTTTCAACAATAATATTTGATTCCATAGAATATTTTTATGATCTTGCCCGATAATTTATGTCGAACCAACAAAAAAACATAAACATTTTTACTTCTATGAAGAATATTTTCTCTTCCATTTTTTTGCTACTTACTTTTACTGTCTTTTCCCAAGAACTTGTTGTTAAGGAAACCGTTTTAAATCCTTCCAACAGAATTAATGATGGGGTTTTAAGGGTTGAAGTTGACGGAGGTACTCCACCGTATCAATATAAATGGAGTAATCAAAGCACTCCATTGAGCTCAAATCAATCAACGGGATTGGTGGAAGGTACGCCCTATACGGTCACCATTACAGATTCTAAAGGATTAAAAGTCACTAAGGAATACAAAGTGCCCGCCGAGGCCATCACAGAATTTTTTAACGGAGTTATGACCCCAGCAGTAAGTGCCTTGGGGTCTGTTTTGTTTTGGGACCCATTTGCCGCAATTGGGGTGTATGATCCTATTGTTTATGCAGATGTAAAACGGGTTGAAATACCTGGCTGGTCACCAGATATACAGGATAAATTTACCTTAAAGGAATGGTTAAAGCCAGAAGGACAAAAGGTGAAAAAAGGAGAAGAGATTGCTGTGATTTCCAAAAATAATGGAGAAACAGAAACAATTTTAGCACCCGTCAACGGTGAGTTAAAGTATTTGGTAAAAGAGGGCAGAGTAATATATAATTGGGAAAACCCCGAGCACGTTATTGAACAAGGGGCCCATATCCTTGCTCAGATTAAATATGATGAGCCGGTCATAATTGCCCACCCCAATGGTGATCCACAACAAAAAGCCATACCTTTTATTGTAATATGGTTAGTTGTAGGGGCTGTTTTCTTTACCATTAGAATGGGCTTTATAAACTTGCGTGGCTTTAGGCATTCTATTGATCTGGCAAGAGGAAAATACGATGACCCTGATGCGCCAGGGCAGGTAACACATTTTCAGGCCTTGGCAACAGCTGTTTCCGGAACAGTAGGTTTAGGTAACATTGCTGGTGTTGGGGTAGCGGTGTCCCTAGGGGGAGCTGGAGCTACCTTTTGGATGATTGTTTGCGGTTTGTTGGGGATGTCCTCCAAATTTGTGGAATGTACCCTAGGGGTTAAATATAGAAATATATTACCTGATGGAAGGGTATTTGGTGGGCCTATGAACTACCTTCGATACGGCTTGGAAAAAAGAAATTTAAAAGGTTTTGGAAAAGTGCTGGCTGGCCTATTTGCTATATTGGCAGTAGGAGCTTCCTTTGGAGGGGGTAATATGTTCCAGGCCAATCAATCCTTTGAACAACTTTCGGGACAGTTTCCTGCCTTACAGGGTAATGGATTTTGGTTTGGGGTGATAACAGCTGTGCTTGTAGGTGTGGTGATCATTGGGGGTATCAATAGTATTGCCAAGGTTACGGGTAGGGTAGTGCCTGTCATGGCTTCAATTTATATTCTTGCCGCCCTGACAGTAATCATTATTAATATAGAAAATATAGGGCCCGCATTTGCGGCCATTGTGGAGGGGGCTTTTAGCCCTAGTGCCTTAAAAGGTGGTGTTGTTGGAGTGTTGATTGTTGGTTTTCAGCGGGCGGCATTCTCTAACGAGGCCGGCGTTGGGTCGGCGGCCATTGCACACAGTACCGCCAAGACCAATCATCCGCCTTCCGAAGGGTTTGTGGCCCTTTTGGAGCCCTTTATAGACACGGTAGTTGTTTGTACTCTGACTGCGCTGGTGCTCATCTTTACCGGAATGCACGAGGTAGAGGGGATGGCAGGTGCCCAATTAACGTCCGATGCCTTCGGGAGCGTACTTTCTTGGTTCCCCTATGTGTTGGCATTGGCAGTGTTCCTTTTTGCTTTTTCTACCATGATTTCATGGTCTTATTACGGGATGAGGGCATGGACCTATCTTTTTGGAAAAAGTAAAAAAGTTGAATTTATATATAAAATGTTGTTCTTGGTGTTTGTTGTCGTAGGTGCATCAGTAAGTTTGGGAGCTGTATTGGATTTTTCAGATATGATGATCTTGGCCATGTCTTTCCCAAACATTATTGGACTGTACTTAATGTCGGGTGAGGTGAAAGGTGATTTGGATGATTATTTGAAAAAACTAAAGTCCAAACTCTTATTTAATAGCAAAGGGAAAGAGTAAGCGTTCATATAAAGATAAATGTAGATCCCATCCTACTCTAAATTTTAGAGCTGGATGGGATTTTTAATTTTAACACGAGGGTGCTATCATCTTATTTTTTGTTTCTGTTCAGAATATTAATGGCTAAATACTGCAGCCTTAACTATTCCATATTTTTAGTATATTTAGAAAACCTAGGAAGTAATGGGTATGGTGTTAGGGGTATAAGGTCATTGCGGATGGTACTTTTAATACGGGGCTGTAACTAGTTTGGCCAGAGGTTTTTTTATGTGGCCTTAACCAGTTAACCTTTTTGCGGACAAGTTGCTTTTTTGGGTTAGGGGGTAATTTAACTGTTCTAAAGGATTAAATTGTGAACAATAGATCGCCAAAAGCCTTTCTTAAGTTCAATAAACAGGAGCGGAGTGGAATCTTCTTTCTACTATTGTTGATTGTTGTTTTTCAGATACTTTATTATGTGGGTGCCACCTATTCTATTGACAATACCCCACAAATTTTTTCAGAGGATGCTGATTATCAATTGAAATTGGAAGAACTTAAGCGGCGGAATTTAAAAAAGGACTCCGTGGTAATTTATCCGTTTAATCCAAATTTTATTTCAGATTATAAGGGGTATACCTTGGGGTTGTCTCCAGAGGAAATAGATAGGCTTCATAATTTTAGGGCCAATAATCAATTTGTTATTTCACAAGAAGAGTTTCAATTGGTTACCGGGATTTCTGATTCCTTATTATATAAATTGGCTCCGTACTTCAAGTTTCCCACATGGGCATCTGCTAAAAAGAAGACCGCTATAGCGGCAACGGACAAAACCAAAGATGTTGGTATTCGGTCCCCTATAGGGACTGTTGAAAGTTTTAGGGCTTCAAGCTTCATTAAGATCAAGGATTTAAACAAGGCAACGGCCCAAGAGTTAAAAGTTATTAAAGGTATTGGGGATAAATTGTCCCAACGTATTGTGAAGTTCAGGGACCGCTTGGGGGGCTTTGTAGATGAAAGGCAATTGAGTCATGTATACGGATTGGATTTGGAGGTAGTAGACCAAGTATTGAAAAGGTATGGTATTTTGGAGCCTCCACCTATTTCAAAAATAAATATAAACAGTTCATCTGTACATGATATAGCCAAACTCGTTTACTTTAAATATTCCGTTGCGACTAGGATAGTAGCTTACAGGGAACAGGTAGGTGGTATTGGCTCTTTTGATGAATTGGTAAATATTGAAGATTTCCCTTCGGACAAATTAGATATAATTCAGTTATATTTGCAATTATAAAAATTGCTAAGAATGGTTATTGATACCCCTACTACAATGAGTTTTGATTATTCCGAAACTCAAAAAATGGTGGCCGCCTCTGCCAAAGAGTTTGCGGAACAATATATTAGGCCCTTTGTGATGGAGTGGGATGAATCTCAAACCTTTCCTGTTGAGGTATTCAAAAAGGCCGGGGAAATGGGTTTTATGGGGGTTTTGGTTCCTGAGGAGCTGGGTGGTTCCGGATTGGGTTACCATGAGTATATTGCCATTATAGAGGAAATTTCAAAAGTGGATCCCTCTATAGGGCTGTCGGTTGCTGCGCATAACTCCTTGTGTACCAATCATATTCTTGCCTTTGGAAATGAGGAGCAGAAGAAAAAGTGGATCCCTAAACTGGCTGCTGCCCAATGGATAGGTGCTTGGGGTCTAACGGAGCACAACACCGGTTCAGATGCAGCTGGGATGAGTACTACCGCAGTTAAGGAAAAGGATTCTTGGGTATTGAACGGTGCCAAGAATTTTATCACCCACGGTAAAAGTGGTGATATCGCGGTGGTTATAGCCCGTACAGGAGAGAAAGGTGATAGTCGGGGAATGACGGCCTTTGTAGTAGAGAGAGGTACAGCTGGTTTTGGTAGCGGTAAAAAGGAGAACAAATTGGGTATGAGGGCCAGTGAAACAGCGGAGATGGTGTTTGATAATTGCAGGATTCCAGATGCCAATAGGCTGGGTGAAGTAGGCGAGGGATTTGTGCAGTCTATGAAAGTTTTGGATGGCGGAAGGATCTCTATTGGAGCCCTGTCCTTGGGAATTGCAAAAGGAGCCTATGAGGCAGCCTTGAAATATTCAAAGGAAAGAGTGCAGTTTGGTAAACCAATAAGTCAGTTTCAGGGGATATCCTTTAAACTTGCCGATATGGTTACAGAAATAGAGGCTTCTGAATTGCTGTTGCATAAAGCTGCCTTTCTTAAAAATGAAGGACGTAGCGTCACCCAAATGGGGGCCATGGCAAAAATGTATGCTTCGGAAGTTTCTGTAAAAGTGGCCAATGAAGCGGTGCAGATACACGGTGGATATGGATATACCAAAGACTTTCCGGTAGAGAAATTTTACAGGGATTCCAAGCTATGTACCATTGGAGAGGGGACTACCGAAATTCAAAAAGTGGTTATCTCCAGAAATATTTTAAAATAATTGTTCGTATTTAATTTTAAAAATTTATATTTGCACCCTTAATCACAAAAGAGAGGAGGTTATTGCCCATGTTAATAATACCAATAAAAGTTCGACAAGACAGGTACAATGCGACAGTTGAGAAAACGTCAGCAGTTTACAAAACCATCTGTTGAACACAGAGCTAAAATTCAAAAGGCTCAGTACATTCAAGGTTTAAGAGATAAAGAAGAGATCTAGGCCTGATTGTAGTTATATGGAATACAAAAGTCCCGCTTTTAAAGTGGGACTTTTTTTATGCTCTTAAATCAAGTGTGGAGCTTAACTTTTGTAACTTTGGTTTATGGCTATAGAATCCTTTGTTTCCTATCTCTCCTTGGAGAAAAACTATTCTCTACATACTGTCCGGGCCTACGAAAAGGATTTGATGGAATTTAAGGTATTCTGTAATAAAGAGTTTAAGGAGGATGATTTGGACGGTGTTTCCTATACCGTGATTAGAAGCTGGATTGTCTCCTTGGTAGATTCTGGTATGTCCAATAGGTCTGTAAATAGGAAGGTGGCATCGCTAAAGGCTTATTATAAATTTCTTTTGAGGTTGGGTGTGTTGGACGTTAGTCCGCTTGCTAAACACAGGGCATTAAAAACAAAAAAAAAAATAGAGGTACCGTTTTCTGAGGTGGAAATGGGGGAGGTGCTATCGCAGATACCGTATCCGGATGGTTTTGAAGGTGTTCGTGATAGGTTGATTATTGAGTTGTTGTACGTCACAGGGATGAGAAGGGCCGAATTGATAAACTTGAAGCTTGCTGACCTGGATTATGGGTCTATGACCATCAAGGTGTTGGGTAAGCGGAATAAAGAGAGGGTAATACCGCTATTGGAGGGAGTCAAACAGCTCATGGAGAGTTATTTCGTTGAACGCAACGCATTGAATGGGGTAGCAGGGCAGCCTTATATTTTTCTTTCTTCCAGAGGCAATAAAATGTACGAAATGCTTGTTTATAGAATTATAAATAAGTATTTTAGTTTGGTGTCGACCAAGGTAAAAAAGAGTCCGCATATTTTAAGACATACCTTTGCGACACATTTGTTGAATATGGGGGCCGACCTTAACTCGGTAAAGGAGTTGTTGGGGCATTCCAGTTTGGCATCAACACAAGTTTATACCCATAATAGTATTGCGGAATTAAAGAGAGCACATCTCTTGGCTCATCCTAGAAATAAGAAGTAGTGCTATGGGAAGCTTTTCTATTGTTTAATTTTTAAAACTTCATTCTATGAAAGTAAACACACAATCGGTAAATTTCAATGCTGACGGAAAACTTATTGATTTTGTTCAATCCAGGTTGAATAAAATGGAATTGTTTTATGATAAAGTAATAAGTTCGGATGTCTATTTGAAGGTTGAAAATACCAGTTCCAAAGAAAATAAGATTGTTGAAATCAAGGTACAGGTGCCAAAAGATAGATTTGTTGTAAAAAAACAATGTAAGTCCTTTGAAGAGGCTATTGATATGGCTTGCAGCTCGTTGGAGAGGAAATTGGTAAAACGAAAAGAAAAAATTAGGCTTTATGCGTAAAAAAAATCAAAAAAATGTTTTGAATATTTAAATAAATATCTACATTTGCAGTCCGTTAGAAATAGCGGACTTTTTTTTGAAG
>CAXAVP010000084.1:0-16521 GCA_963972175.1 uncultured Arenibacter sp. | reverse complement strand
ACTTTCAATTTTCAGTGCGTCTTACGGACTTCTCAAAATTGAGTTTCACTAATAAATATAACTCCTTATCTTTAGTGCGCAAAAGAAAGCTAGCGCAACATGGATATTAACTTCAACAAGAACGAAGACCACAATAAATTACTGTTATCGGAATTAAGAACAAAATTTGCAAAAGTAAAACTGGGCGGAGGTAAAAGCCGTATAGCTAAACAACATGCTCAAGGTAAATTAAGTGCCAGGGAGCGCATAGATTTTCTATTGGATAAGGAGCGGGATGTTGTAGAAATAGGGGCCTTTGTAGGTGAGGGCATGTACGAGCAACACGGGGGTTGTCCTTCTGGTGGAGTTGTTGTTAAAGTGGGATTTATAAAGGGTAAACAGTGTATTGTAGTGGCCAATGATGCTACCGTTAAGGCCGGTGCGTGGTTTCCCATTACTGCCAAAAAAAACCTACGGGCGCAGGAAATTGCCATAGAAAATAGGCTGCCCATTATTTATTTGGTAGACAGCGCAGGCGTCTACCTGCCCATGCAGGATGAAATTTTTCCGGACAAGGAACATTTTGGACGAATTTTTAGAAACAACGCCGTAATGAGCAGTATGGGTATTACCCAGATAGCTGCGGTGATGGGGAGTTGTGTTGCTGGCGGGGCCTATCTTCCCATTATGAGTGATGAAGCCTTGATCGTAGATAAAACAGCTAGTATTTTTTTAGCAGGCAGTTACTTGGTTAAGGCTGCTATTGGTGAACAAATAGACAATGAGACCTTGGGCGGTGCCACTACCCATTGTGAGATTAGCGGTGTTACAGATTACAAGGCTAAGAACGATAAGGACGCTTTGAATACCATTAAGAACATAATGGATAAAATAGGCGACTATGACAAGACCGGTTACAACAGAATCCCAGCTGCAAAGCCCAGGGAAAAGGAAGGGGCTATTTATGGAATTCTTCCAAAATCGAGGGCAGAACAATATGATATGTTGGAGATTATACATCGGCTAGTGGATAATTCCGATTTTGAGGAATACAAGGAAGGTTATGGAAAGACCATTCTCACCGGATATGCCCGTATAGATGGTTGGGCAGTTGGAATCGTAGCCAACCAGCGTAAGGTAGTGAAGACCAAGAAGGGTGAAATGCAATTTGGAGGGGTCATTTATTCTGATTCTGCGGATAAGGCCACCCGCTTTATAGCCAATTGCAACCAAAAGAAGATACCTCTTGTTTTTCTGCAGGACGTAACCGGATTTATGGTGGGTAGCAAAAGTGAACATGGGGGCATCATAAAGGACGGGGCCAAAATGGTGAATGCCGTGAGCAACTCCGTAGTACCAAAATTCACCATAATAATAGGAAATAGTTACGGCGCTGGTAATTATGCCATGTGTGGGAAGGCCTATGACCCCAGATTCATTGTAGCTTGGCCCAGTGCTGAGCTGGCGGTTATGAGCGGCAATTCGGCAGCCAAAGTATTGTTACAGATAGAAAAGGCCTCCCTAAAGAAAAAGGGAGAGACCATTACCGAAGTCCAGGAGGCTGAACTTTTTAATAACATAAAAAAGCGATACGATCAGCAAATATCCCCATACTATGCAGCCGCTCGTTTATGGACCGATGCAGTAATAGATCCGCTGGAGACGCGCAAATGGATCTCCATGGGCATAGAAGCCGCGGATCATGCTCCAATAGAAAAACCTTTTAATATGGGTGTTGTACAGGTTTAGTCAATCTACCAATGTGTAAATTTACCAATGTACCAATCTGTTAATGTAGCTATTTACCAATGGAGCAATGTATCAATTCGTAAATGTAATAAAGTCTTAATATGGCTATGTATAAATGTGATAATTTGAAAATGAGTCCTATTTAAATACCAAGGTTACGCAATTACCATGGATTTAGAACACTTGTGCAACTGCTTTCAAAATGGCTATTCCAATTTTAGGGCCCTCATTGTTTCTTTTCTGTTCAGCTTTCCGTTTTTGGTATCTATGAACTGGGCCAAAGAAAAGACATCTTTTGGGACTTCATATTTGGTAAGGGCAGGAAGCGATTTTATATCATGAAATAATTGCTTGGTATCCATATCTCCTTCTATCACCAATATCAGTTTTTGACCTAGGTTAACATCAGTAATGCCAGCAACAAAGAATCTGCCATTGATGATTTTGGACAGTTTTGCTTCTATTAGTTCCGGAATCAATTTTACTCCTCCAGAATTAATTATATTATCAAATCTGCCCAACCATTGGAATTCTGTTGGTGAGATAAGCTCTACCAGGTCATTGGTAACAATAATTTCATCCGAAACCTTGGGGGCTTCAATTACCAAGCAATTTCTATCATCTTTTGGCAGGCTTATATGAGGTAAAACTTTAAAACTATTGAAGTGCAGTTTATCACCTACCTCCTTTACGGCAATATGTGTAATGGTCTCTGTCATCCCGTAAGTTTCATAAATGTTTGTGGAAACTTCCAACAGTTCCAGCTTTAACTCTGGGGAAATAGGAGCTCCACCTATAATCAGGGTTTTAATTTGACTTAAGCGGGGTATTGATTCAGAAGCCTGCAAGGGTACCATAGCTCCAAAATCATAGCATACTGTAGTTTCTTTTAATGGATTGGAGGTAGGTTCCATAACATCAATTTCCCATCCCAATACCAAGGCCCGTACCAACATCATTTTACCAGCTATATGCTGGGCAGACAAGCAAAGTAGGGCTTTTGTCCCAGCTCCCATTTTAAAGAACGATCCAGTAGCCAACGCAGAGTTGGCCATATGTACCTTTTTTAAAGTCAATACCTTAGGGGATCCAGTAGATCCTGAGGTTTGAACTTCAAGGGTATCTGTAGTATCCAGCCAATCCATTAAAAATTGGCCAATTGCCACCTTATATAAGGCCTCTTCCTTTGTAAGGTCTCGGGCCAATTTCTTTAGGCCATCCATATCATAATGGACACCGTTTAATTTAAATTTTGGATGTATATGTTTAAAACTAGGCTCCATCTTCTTTGGTCAGTTCAGTCGTTTCTATTGGCCTTACCTCTCCAGCAAGTCGGTCACTCCAATTTGTCCAACCATATTTTTTGGAAAATACATATAATAAAATGGGATAGATTACCAATACAGGTAAGAATACATCCCAGCCCAATTCTGGTTTGGAAACATCCCTGTATAGTGATTCGGTCTGAAAGGCCGTCCAATCTGCCGTGACCAACAGGGCTGTCAATAAATTATTGGCCGCGTGGAACCCAATGGCCAATTCCAAGCCCTCATCCATTAAAGTTAAAATTCCAAGAAAAAATCCGGTTCCTATATAATAGACCATAATTCCATATCCCAATTCCTTTACTTCCGGGTTAAAAAGGTGTAGCAATCCAAAAATCATGGAAGTAATGACCAAAGGAACCCAACGCTTGGCTGCCATTAACCCTATTCCCTGCATTAGATAACCCCGCATAAAATATTCTTCAAAACTGGTTTGTAAAGGTATTAACAGGATGGATATAAAGAACAGAATTATAAAAGGCTGTAGTTTAAAATTAAACACATAGTCTTCAGGTGATAAATATATGTCCAAACCGGTGATCAATACAGTTATTACACCCCAAAGCCCAAATGCAAAAAATATGCGTTTCCAATCAATTTTATTTCTACTGGTGGTAAGGGAAACTATAGTTTGCCCATGCAGGTATTTTGTGGTCACAAAAGTAGCCAACAAGCCAAATACAAAAGAAATAAGCATTAGAAATAAAAAAAGGTTGCTACCTATCATTTTGGACATACCGGCCACATCGGTTGGAAAGGTCTCCCCTCCCAAGGATTTTACAACAACGACTGCCAACAACGGAATAGACCCCACTAATTGCCAGCCAATAAAAATAATTAAGACCCCTACCAAATACCGCCAGGATTCGTGTTTACCTTTGAAACCTTGTTCTATATACATATATTATCTATTAGATTATTTTTCCAATTCGCATTCTTTACATAGGAAATGGTTCCCTGCTTAACACGTAGGGGACTCTCAAAATTATTGGTATATAATCCACCAGTACCCAAGCCTTGTGGTAATGTATTACCTAAGGTATAGGTCCATTGAGTAATGGCGTTAAGCCCAATATTACTTTCCAGGGCACTGGTGACCCACCACTTTATATTGTATTTATCCGCCAAGCGTATCCATTCCATGCTTCCTTTAAAACCACCTATGAGACTGGGCTTTAAAATAATATAGTGGGGTTGGATATTACGGAGTAATTCTTCTTTATCTACTTGGTTTACAACACCTATTAGTTCTTCGTCCAGGGCAATAGGTATGGGTGACTGTGCACACAACTCCCTCATTTCATCAATTTTTCCAGATTGTATTGGCTGCTCTATGGAATGTAGGTTAAATTTGGATAACCGTTCCAACTTATCCAATGCCTCTGTAGAGGAAAAGGCACCATTGGCATCTACCCTCACTTCTATTTCTTGGGGGGTGTATTTGTGGCGGATAAATTTTATTAAGGCTATCTCCTTATCAAAATCAATGGCCCCTATTTTTAATTTTATGCATTTAAATCCTTGCTCCAGTTTTTGTACTATCTGGCTATGCATAAACTGTTCACTACCCATCCAAACAAGTCCATTTATAGGAATTGTGCTATTATTGTTGGTAAACTTTGAAGGGAAAAGTACAAATGGATTTTGTGAAGTTAAGGATAGGAATGCCTGTTCCACACCAAACTGAATACTGGGGTAATCCTTGAGAGCTTCCCACAGAGCCTCTTTCCCCATGTTGATATTGTCACAGGTCCATGATAGTTTTTCCTCATAATCCGGAACATCGTCCATGCTGAGTCCTTTTAATAAACCACATTCGCCAATTCCTTGTTTTCCATTGTCTTTCAAGACAATAAAGTAGGTGTCCTTATGGGTCATAACTCCCCGTGAAGTACCACTGGGTCGTTTAAATTCTAATATATATTTTCTATAGGTAGCTTGCATGTACGGGGTATCAACAGAAATTAAAGTATTTCATTCTATCTACTTTAAACGGTCAATGATTTCCCAATTTCCAATAAAATAAGTTCTTTGTTCGCTTCTTTGAATTTCTTTATTGCTTCCTCATGGTCTATTACAATAAACCCGAAGGTATCGTAATGATATCCCAATACCCTGGAACAGCCAACAAAATCAGATGCTGATATGGCATCGTCCACCCCCATGGTAAAATTATCACCTATGGGAAGCACTGCAAGATCTAAGGTGAAACTTAGAGGAATAAGCTTCATATCCATTG
Source organism: uncultured Arenibacter sp. (assembly GCA_963972175.1). Taxonomy (GTDB): domain Bacteria; phylum Bacteroidota; class Bacteroidia; order Flavobacteriales; family Flavobacteriaceae; genus Arenibacter. The sequence continues at coordinate 11,229 of CAXAVP010000084.1, read as the reverse complement.
CGAGGGCGGTATCACCAGCTATATAAACATTCTTTTCTTCTGAACTCAGTATAAATCCACCAGGCTGACCGCCATAGGAACCATCAGGAAAAGAGGAGGTGTGTATGGCATTTACATATTTAAGGTGTCCGAAATCAAACTTCCAAATGCCACCGTGGTTCATTGGATGTACTTTTAGTCCCTTATTTTCATAGTGGGTAGCAATTTCATAATTGCTTACTACTATAGCGTTGGATGACTTTGCAATCTCCTCCACATCCAGAATATGGTCTTGATGTGCGTGGGTCACTAAAATATAATCCGGATTTAAATCCTTGATTTTAATAATTTCATTAGCTTTTTCATTGGCCGTTATAAATGGGTCTACCAGCAACCTTTTCCCTCCGGTGGTAATGAGAAGTGAAGCATGGCCCAAAAATGTAATTTCCATGGTGATAATGTTTTGGTCAAATTTATTTAAAATTGAACCAAAAACGAACTCCTTCAGTAGTTTTATCGATATTTAATGAAGACTGCAGCTGATTTACAAGTCTATTCATAAGCCGTATACCCATGGAAGAATTGGCCCTGTCATCTGTATCCTCTGGAAGGCCAACCCCATTATCCGAATACTCAAAATATCCCTGTTCCCCATTTTTTCTTAGGTGGATATAAATCTTTCCATTGCCGTCATCTTCCGGAAAGGCATATTTAAAGGAGTTGGATACCAATTCATTTAAAATAAGACCAAAAGGAATGGCCCTATCTATATCCAATTCCACTCCTTCGGCATCTATGGCAATATTAATATTATGTCCGCCTTTTTTGTATACCGATTGCACACTGTTGATAAGACTTTCTATATATCCTTGCATTTCTATTACCGAAAGATCGTCGTTTTGATATAGTTTTTGATGGATCAAGGCCATAGCCTTTACCCTACTCTTGCCTTCTTCCAAGGCTTGAATGGCCGCTTTACTTCTGGTATTTTTTGTTTGTAGACTAAGTAGGCTGGAAACCATCTGGAGGTTATTTTTTACCCTGTGATGAATTTCCTTTAGAAGGGAATCCTTTTCAACCAAAGAGGCTTCTATAATCCTCTTTTGTTCTGCGATCAATCGCTGGTTCTTGATACTTTTTAAATAGGCAAAAACCAAACCTGCAAATCCCAAGAGAGTAAAAATCAGGGAGATAAATACAATATTGATGCGTTCCTCCTTTGCCTGGAGGTCGCTTCTAGATTGTTCCAAATCCCTTTTTTGCTGCTCCATCATCCTTTTGGAGTACTCTATCTCCTGGCCGGCAACCGCTGCCAACTGCTGTTTTTTCATAGAGGATTCGTTACGGTTCAATGAATCCCTTATTCGTACGTTCCTTTTTAAATATTCCGTGGAATTTTTAAAATCGCCAATACGATCATAGTAGGCTGCCAATAACCTGTTTCGCCTAAGTATGTTTGCTACCTTTATTGGTTTCAAATCGCTTAAAAGATACTCTTTGGCCTTGTCATATTCCTCTTTCTGAAGGTGGCAATCGGCCAATTCCAAACTATTCTCTACCATTTCCGAAGAAAACTTTCCCTTGTTGTACTCCTTAATGAGACTAATGGAGTTTTCCAAATAAGGTATGGCGATATCATATTCCTTAAGTAGTGCATGGCATTTACCAATATTTCCTTCAATAATACCTTTAAGTAAGTTCCCTTTTGCTATCTCTTCTTCCGTTTTTTCCCTACTGATATCATTTAAGTAAACGTCTATAAACCCCTTGGCCTTTTTATAGCAGGTTAATGCAGTGGGGATAGACATGTCCAAGAGAAGATAGCTCCCTACCTTACTTTGATATTGGGCCTGTCCGTAGTAATCGTCCTCTTTTATTGTCTTTAGCTTATCCTTGATATAATCGTCCATAGCCTTCCTGTGAAGCCCTAGGTTGGAATAGATGTCATAAAAAATAACCTTATCGGAAAGCCCTAAATTCTTTTTTTCGTTTCTTATCTCAAACTGTCGGTCATACAGTCCCAATTTCGCATAGTTGTTATCAATTAAATCCAATAGAATCCTTTTGGACGCTACATCCAAATTATCTATTTCCTTATGCAATTGGTTTGCTATGGCAACACTTTTGCTAAAATCGCCAATATCATAGAAGAGTTGAGCCTGCATTAGTTCATACTTCTTAACACTGCTAGTGTCATTGGATTTCTGGGCGGTGTTGTGATACACGTTTACTGCAGCCTGCCAGTCATAGGCCGAATGTTCCGAATAACGATTGGTAGTATTAAAAAAATAGTTAAATCTCTTTTCGGCACCATTAATATTTTGAAACTCCTGAAAATGGTTTGGTGTCACAACCGAATCTTGGGCAGGGGTATGCCACAAATACAATGAACAGATAATAATTGATATAAATATGTTCCTATAGGATTTTGGCATTGTACAGTTGTTCTCTAATTTCTTTATAGTTCTTGTTCTTTATCGGCAGCACCGAATTGATTGACTTTTTCAGGTATATGGTATATTTAACGCTAAAACGACTTTTATGTTGTATTCTATATATACCTCAAACGCATAGGGTTGCCAATCTTTAAGGTTCCTTATAGCACTTTCTGGGCAATTTCATCAGTTTGTCAAATATTTAGTTCCCATTTCTCAAATACTTTTATTTAAAATTAAAAAAAGGCAATACAAAACAATTGCACAGCCTTTTTATATATCTAATGATAAGATTTGGGATTCTTTATCTCTCCCAAAAATATGTTGTACCGATGGAAAATTCAGAATTTTGTTGTGTAATGCCCATAAAATGTTGTGAAATCATTACCACATCAAAAATAATGTATTTTAACCTATATCTCATATACTTTTCCCTTAATAACCAAGTAAATAATACCCTACAAATTGTGGTTTATAAATCCTATTGCAGGTTTTAAATATGTCATACATTGGGATTAAGACAGTAGTCAACAATTCAAATTGACATTAAGTATTTGCCTTCTTTAATTGATTTTTTAATTCATCCATAGACTCTTGCAATTGTTTAAGTAAGCCTTTTTCGGAGGTGGCATCCACACCAAAAGTAATTTTACTACTTACTTGCCACAGTTCCTGTAATTGCTCTGTTTTTACGCTATAGGGAGGGTAATTCTCATTAAGGGATATCAAAGAAATGATGGAAGGGTCCGGTGATTTTTCAATTTTCTTTACCAAAACAGCATCTTCCAGTACCACTACATATATCTTATTGGGGTTAATATCCTTTAGGCCTTCCACGGCTTTGGCCAATACCCACTCCCCCGGTTTTAGATTGGGCAACATGCTGTCACCTTCTATTTGAAATCCTCTATAGGTGGCATTTCTAAACTCGGGCAACGGCATGTCAAAGGCCGGAAGTTGTCTGTACCAACTGGTATCTTGAATATTTTGAGGGTATCCGGCGGCTGCCTTGGCATTCACCATAACCATGTTTTCATTTTCAGAGGAATTTACCGTTACCACTTTGGGAATTACACTTACATTGGATACCGAAAGATATTTTTGGGTGCTTTCTCCAAAAAGCCAGAGGGGATTCACCTTAAATTGCTTAAGAAGTTCCGCTACTACCTTACCGGATAATTTTGTGCGCCCTCTTTCTATATCTGCAGTAGTGTTGGAAATACCCAATAAACTTGCAAAATCCGATTGGGTGTACCCCAACTCCCTGCGCAAATCCGTAAAGCGCTTCGTTACTACTTCCATGTCCTCATTCATGATCTTTAGAATTTATGTCTTACCGCGTATCGATATATTAAAATCAATATACGCCAACTGTTGTATCTATTTCAAAGATACATAATTTGGAGTATATCCAAAATATTTATTGGAATATTTCCATAACTGGGAATATTTCCATATTTTTGGAATAATTACAAAGATAATATTATGAATATGGAGGATTTACATCTTAAATTAAACAGTTTGGCACTCTCGGGTATGGCAGACAGTTATTTTATAGTGAAGTCAAAGAAGGGCGATAAAAGCCCAGGCCATGGTCATGTGACAGGGAGACGATCAAGACATTTAAAAAAGGACAATAATGTGCAATTAAGTTTATTTGACTGATATGGAAAATCCTAAAATTTTAATATACGATGGCAGTTTTAGTGGTTTTTTAACCGCCATTTACATAAGTTTTGAAGAAGGCATGCATGTAGCCAATATTCAAAGTAGCAGGGAAGTTCAAAAAGGACTATTTTCCGAGACGGTAACGGTATTGACACAAACCCCTAAGGCGCAACGTGTATGGGAAGGCATACAGAAAAAGAGTCATGCCGCCATGAAGGCCATATATTTTGCTTATTTAAGTGAAACCAAGGGAATAGAGTTAATGTTATATCACTATATCCTTTCTATGTATAGTGTCTCCCAAGAAGTATCAGCGGATGGAATGGAAGGTATTAACCTAAAAATACAACAATATTCCAGAATGGTAGCCAGGGAAAAGCATAGGATTGAAGCTGTGGCCAATTTCCAAATTTCCAGAGATCAGATCTATTTTTCCACCGTTGCCCCTTATTTCAATGTACTTCCTTTAATTTCTAAATACTATCGTTCAAAATATAAGGGACAGGAATTCATCATATACGATACTAAAAGAAAATACGCCATTCATTATAACTTGACTACCGTTGAAATTATTTCCTTGGAGTTGTCGACCCAGGACTTTGCCCAAGACGTATCCAACATCAATATAAAATCACTCATCTACAATAAATGTTATCCGCAACTGGCCAATGAGCCAAGGGTGCCTTATTGTAATGAACGAACAGCGGTGTAATACTTTACATAAAAATACATCGGAACAGTTTCCTAGGTAGTGCTGTAAAATTCATTACTACCTAAAGGTTTTAACCCAAAGGTTATTTACTTTTTTCACCGACAAAATTATCGCTTTGATTCTTAAAAAGAACATTGAAGGTGGTTAAGCTACCATAAATACGGGTGATATACTGTTGTAGGTCTACTTTTTCCTGATCGTCCAAATTTTTGCTACTGTTTATCTTCTGCTCCATTACCCGGATGCGGTCCCGGACCATTACAATTTTGTGAAAAAATGTATTCATTGGAATTTCCTTTTCTGTTAAATTGGCATCCCCTGGTCTTAAAATTAGGCTTCCTCCCTTCCATTTATCGGCAATGGGCGTGATAGCGCTGGCATCACTCCAACGCTTTAAGATAGCTATCAACGATTGTTCTACCTCTGCAAAACTAATGGTATCCACTTCATCTTCTACAGCTTCCACAACCTCAAAATCTGAATCCAGATCTATAGTTTCCAGTCCATTTTCTATGAAAGTGACCCAATAGTGTTTGGAAGTAACATTGGTGATTACCCCTTTACCATACTGTCCATGGTTAATTCGTGAACCAATTCCTAAAAGTTGCATTTAAAAATAATTTTTGATTAGGTCTGCTAATTTATAGCTAAGCATTTAATCTACAAAAAACTAAATACGCGCAACTTCATTATTAGGTATCAATATCGTAACTTCGCGCCATTGCTATAGAAAATGATTAATTACGAAGAGAATATAGAGGTTAAGGGTGCTCGTGTCCATAACCTTAAAAATATAGATGTTACCATACCTAGGGAAAAACTGGTGGTTATAACGGGCTTATCCGGTAGTGGAAAATCTTCCTTGGCCTTTGATACTATTTATGCCGAAGGTCAGCGACGGTATATAGAGACCTTCTCTGCCTATGCTCGTCAATTTTTGGGTGGTTTGGAGCGCCCTGATGTAGATAAAATTGACGGACTGTCTCCCGTAATAGCCATAGAACAGAAAACCACTTCTAAATCCCCCAGGTCCACTGTTGGTACTATTACCGAAATATACGATTTTCTTAGACTGTTGTTTGCCAGGGCCAGTGATGCCTACAGTTATAACACTGGTGAAAAAATGGTCAGCTATGATGATTCCCAAATTAAGGACCTTATCATATCTGCCTATAAGGACAAAAAAATAAATATTCTAGCTCCTGTTATCAAATCTAGAAAAGGTCACTATAGGGAGCTCTTTGAACAGATTGCCAAGCAGGGGTTTGTTAAGGTTCGAATTGATGGGGAAATAAAGGATATCGTTAAGGGTATGAAGGTAGACCGCTACAAAACCCATGATATCGAAATTGTAATAGACCGACTCAAAATAGTGGATAGTTCCGAATTGGATAAGCGTATTTCGGAAACTATAAATACCGCCATGTACAGCGGCGATAACGTATTGATGATATTGGAGGAAGGTACTGATGAACCACGATATTTTAGTCGTGACCTCATGTGTCCCTCTACCGGGATTTCTTATCCTTCCCCGGAGCCCAATACCTTTTCCTTTAATTCCCCCAAAGGTATGTGTCCGGATTGCAATGGTTTGGGCCATGTGTATGAGGTGAATGAAAATAAGATTTTCCCCAATAAGAAGCTTACCATTAAGGGCGGAGGAATAGCTCCGTTGGGAGAATACAAAAGTTCTTGGGCTTTTAAACAGGTAGAAACCATTGCCCAGCGCTATAATTTTGACCTTAATACCCCTATAGCCGACATACCCGATGAGGCCATTAAAATATTACTCTATGGAGGAAAGGAGAGTTTTGAGGTAGATTCAAAAACCTTAGGGGTAAAACGCCTTTATAAAATAGATTATGAGGGGATATCCAATTTTATTAAGGGACAGTTTAACGAAGCTAACTCTACCTCTATAAAACGTTGGGCGAAAGAATATATGGACAAGATTAAGTGTCCCAATTGCAAGGGTTCCCGACTTAAGCAAGCTTCCTTAAATTTTAAGATCAACGAGAAGAATATAGCCGATTTAGCACAATTGGACATTGCAGAACTGGCCGATTTCTTTAATGGATTGGACAAAAAATTGAAGGGTAACCAATTAAAGATTGCCGAAGAAATTATAAAGGAAATTAAGACTAGGGTTCAGTTTTTACTGGATGTTGGCTTGGATTACCTTTCTCTGGATCGCAGCAGTAAATCCCTTTCAGGTGGGGAAGCCCAACGAATACGATTGGCTACACAAATAGGTTCGCAATTGGTTGGGGTTCTCTATATTCTTGATGAACCCAGTATTGGTCTACACCAAAGGGACAATGAACGCCTCATTAAATCCTTGGAATCATTAAGGGACATTGGTAATTCGGTAATCGTAGTGGAACACGACCGCGATATGATAGAACGGGCAGACCATGTAATTGACATTGGTCCAAAGGCAGGGAAACACGGTGGGGAAATAATTTCGGAAGGTAAACCGGAAGCGCTTATGAGCCATCATACCCTAACAGCCGATTATATTACGGGTAAATTAAAAATTGAAGTGCCCAAAAAGCGTAGGGAAGGTAATGGCAAGTTTATAGAACTCAGTGGTTGTACCGGCAACAATCTAAAAAATATTTCGGTGAGCTTCCCTTTAGGGAAAATGATAGGTGTAACGGGGGTATCTGGGAGTGGAAAGTCTACCTTGATCAACGAAACCCTGTACCCAATATTAAATGCTTATTATTTTAATGGTGTAAAAAAACCCATGCCCTATAAAAAAATAAGTGGACTGGAGCACATAGACAAGGTAATAGACATTAACCAATCGCCCATAGGACGAACGCCCCGATCCAATCCGGCTACCTATACCGGTGTATTTAGCGAAATAAGATCACTTTTTGCCAAAACCCAGGAGGCAGCAATTAGGGGTTACAAACCTGGGCGTTTTAGTTTCAATGTAAGCGGTGGGCGTTGTGAAACCTGTCAAGGGGGCGGTTTACGTATTATTGAAATGAATTTCCTTCCAGATGTATATGTGGATTGTGAAACCTGTAACGGAAAACGTTTTAATAGGGAAACGCTGGAGATTAGGTATAAAGGTAAATCTATTGCCGATGTATTGGAAATGACGATCAACGAATCTGTTGCCTTCTTTGAGAATATTCCAAAGATATACCGTAAATTAAAGACCATACAAGATGTGGGGCTGGGCTATATCTCCCTTGGCCAGCAATCTACCACCTTGTCTGGAGGTGAGGCCCAGCGAATAAAATTGGCAACCGAACTTTCTAAAAGGGATACGGGAAATACCTTTTATATATTGGACGAACCTACAACCGGACTTCACTTTGAGGATATCAGGGTTCTTATGCAGGTGCTAAATAAGTTGGTTGATAAGGGTAATACCGTCCTGGTAATAGAGCACAACATGGATGTTATAAAAATGGTAGACCATATAATAGACATTGGCTATGAAGGCGGAAGAAACGGCGGAATGGTTGTAGCTGTTGGTACTCCAGAGGAGGTGGCAGTGGACAAGAAAAGTTACACCTCGAAATTTCTAAGAAAAGAACTAGGTTTGTAGAAATTACTGTTTGTTTGTAATACTATTTTAATTTAAATAGCATTATATAACAAGGATAACGATTGGTTAAATTCAACAAGAATAAGAGATCAAGATGAGAAAAGAACAACATCACAAAGGGTGGAACGAAATAAAAACAAACGATTCATGGGCCTTATTCAAGATTATGGGCGAATTTGTAAATGGTTTTGAAAAGATGAGTGCCATAGGACCATGTGTCTCCATCTTTGGATCTGCCAGGACAAAACCTGGGGACAAATATTATGAATTGGCAATAAATGTAGCAAAAAGTATCGCTGAAGCTGGTTATGGAATTATCACTGGCGGTGGCCCTGGGATTATGGAAGCCGGTAATAGGGGCGCCCATTTGGCAGGAGGAACTTCGGTGGGGCTTAATATTGATCTTCCTTTTGAACAGCATGACAACCCCTATATTGATGGAGATAAATGTCTGGATTTTGATTATTTCTTTGTTAGAAAGGTAATGTTTGTAAAATATTCCCAAGGCTTTGTAGTTATGCCAGGCGGGTTCGGGACCTTGGACGAACTCTTTGAAGCGATTACCCTGATACAGACCAATAAGATCGAAAAATTCCCCATAATCCTAGTAGGGTCCGAATTTTGGACGGGATTGTTAGACTGGATCAAAAGTACCATGCTCTCCGTGGGCAATATAAGTCCCAAGGATTTGGATTTGATTAAAATTGTAGATTCTGAAGAAGAGGTAGTGGATATTATAGACTCCTTTTATAAAGGAAATATACTTAGTCCTAATTTTTAATTTGCAAAAATTCTTGAAGTTGGCGTATATACTTAGATCGGTTGTCCTGTTGATAATTCTATTTATCACCGGTATATCTAGTGCGCAACACGACAATAAACTTACTGCCACCTTAAATGCTAAGAGCAAGGAAATCGCTATAAAACAGGAGTTCCGGTATGTGAACACCTCCAAGGATACCCTAAGAGCTATTTTCTTCAACGATTGGGCAAATGCCTATGCAGATAAAAATACGGCCTTGGCCAAACGATTTGCCGAGGAATTTAAAAAAGGTTTACATCTTGCCAAAGACCATGAACGCGGTTATACCACAATGGTTAGTGTGGTTGATGATAATTATGAGGGTCTGGCATGGGAATATACTTCTGGAAGGGACATTGTAAGAATAGAGTTGAACCAACCCCTACCCCCTCAAACATCAGTAAAGATGTTCCTTACCTATAAGGTTAAGTTACCGCCCAATAAATTTACCTCGTTCGGATACGATAACTTCAACGGTTATTTCTTAAAGGATTGGTATCTAACTCCAGCTGTTTATGACGGGGATTGGTTGTTGTATTCGAACAAGAATCTGGAAGATCTGTATACGGATATAACCAATACCGATATAAATTTTGTTCTGCCCAGGAATTTATATGTAGCCTCCAATTTTTACGAATCCAGTAGCTTTATCTCCGATACTGTACAACACATAACTTTAAAAGGAAGACGGCAAAAGAGTGGGGAATTGATTATTGGCCCCACCAAAAGGTTTACCAAACACATAACACCCCACCTTACCATCCTTAGTGACCTAGAATCCCCAAGGTACGATGAAGTATCTACCGGGGTATCTATCATTAAAGTGGCCAATTTTATTCATGAAAATCTTGGAGATTTTCCACACAAGCAACTATTTGTAAGCGAATTGGATTACAACAAAGACCCCTTGTACGGAATCAACCAATTACCAAGTTTTATAAGGCCCTATGAGGAGCAGTTTCAGTTTGAAATGAAATTTTTAAAAACAGCGCTGAACAGTTTTCTTAAAGAAACCATGTTTCTTGATCCAAGAAATGAAAAATGGGTTACGGATGCCATTTTAAACTACCTGATGATCAAATTCGTGGAAGATTACTATCCCGATCAAAAATTACTGGGAAAGCTTTCAAATTTATGGGGTGTACGTAATTTTCATTTGGCTAAAATGGGTTTCAACGAACAATACCCCCTACTCCATATGTTGTCGGCAAGAAGAAATGTTGATCAGTCCCTTACTACGCCCAACGATTCCCTCATAAAGTTTAACCAAAAAATAGCCAATCGGTACAAAGCAGGATTGGGGTTGGCCTATTTGGCCGATTATACCGGGAAAGCACAGGTAGATAAAAGTGTAAAGGATTACTATGTCAACTACAAATTAAAACCGTCAACGGCGGCCGATTTTAAATTTACTGTTGTTGAAAACTCCGATAAGGACATCAATTGGTTCTTTGACGAATACGTATCAACTACAAGAAAAATCGACTTCAAAATAAAAAAGGTTCAAAAAACGCCTGATTCCTTGAGGCTTACCTTAAAGAACAAACAAGGGACCAATGTGCCTATTTCCCTTTTTGGAATAAAAAACGACACGGTTGTTTCCCAGTATTGGTTTAAGGATATAGTAGACCAAGAAGTCATCACTATTCCTAGAAATGATGAAGACCGACTGGTGTTAAACTATGATCAGACCATACCGGAGTTTAACCAACGCGACAATTGGAAATCCCTAAACGGGTTCTTTTCGAGTAATAAAAAGTTGAAGTTTCAATTTTTTAAGGATGCTGAAGACCCTTATTACAATCAGGTATTTTATGTTCCCGTGCTTGGATTTAATAAGTATGACGGACTCTCCCCGGGTATGAGATTGCACAATAAAACGCTTTTGGAACGTCCTTTTGTTTTTGATTTTGCGCCTTCCTACGCCCCTAACGAAAAAACCTTTGTGGGCTTTGGGAAGTTTAATTTTAGAAAATATCACGGAAGAAGTGGGCACTACGTTACAAACTATTCACTTAGGGGCTCTACCTCCCATTTTCAGAAAAATTCCCGCTACAGTACCATT
>CAXAVP010000083.1:0-16801 GCA_963972175.1 uncultured Arenibacter sp. | reverse complement strand
AATTATTTTTCAAAAACACAAAATTTTGGATTGACTCATACTTTACATTGATTTTTTTTAGTTTGGATGTTCCGCCACCATTTTGAATCACTTGCAAACCATATAAAAAATCTGAATTAATTTCCAAATCCACATCGTTATACCCTTTGGCCGATCCTTCCAAGGTTTTATACAGCTTAAGACCCTTTCCTTCCGTTCCCTTGTATAGACGGAATTCTACAACATCAAAATCCTTGACCCTCCATGTGAGGTTGATAAATCGCAATTCACGATTTACAGTTCCCGAGAATCTAATGTCCTCTTCTTTAATAGTTCTTCCGTTCCAGATTACTTTTATGGGCTTAGCCGACGGACTTTCCAATCCAACAGAATCTGTAGCCACCACGGTATAGCGATAAACACTCCGTTCCTCCACTGTGGAGTCAAAAAAAGTGGAATCCTTAATTGAATTCGATTCGTGTAATTTTTCCCAGAGCGTTTCTTGTGCGCTTTCTTTTTTTCGATACACCTTGTGGAAAGCAACATCAACACTACTACTTGGGGTCCAAAATAGTTTTATCCCATCTGTTGTAACTTCATAATTGTTCAGTATAGGAGAAGAAGGAGGTGTAAGGTCAGGTTTGTCCATGACCAATACTTTTGAAAACTGGGATCGATTAAAGCGTTGGTCCTCCGCCAATATCTTGTAGTATACTTTTTTATTTAAATTGGCTGTTGCTACCGTATCCGTATAATTTTCTTGTTTCAAAGTTCTCTGTGTAATTTCACTAAATTCTGCCTGTGGATTATAGGACCGATAGATTCGATATCCCCCCAAATCTTCTTCCAGATTTTTTGACCAGGATAAGGTAACGACTCCAGTTGTGTCTATTGCTCCTTTCAGGCCAATTGGTGGAGAGGGAGGTACGGAATCTACTGGTTGTACCAAGTAGGTATAAGATTCACTTTCCGCACCATTTTTGCCTACAGCCACTATGGTAAAATAATTTACCCTATCCAAACCTTCATAAGTTATTTCCCTAGCCTTTATTGGAATATTGTCTACTACTGTTGAAAACGGACCTTGATTGCTGTTTGACTTGCGCAGTTGAAACTTATCAATTAATCGGTTTCCTTCCTCCTTAAATTCCCATCGGAGTAATACCATATTATCCGTGGATAGCTCTTTTTGATATATTCTGGGCACAAAGCCCAATGTTTCTTTCGCTTTGCCATGCACTATTTTAGAACTTGGTCCCGTTTCCCCAAAGGCGGTCTTTCCTATTACCCGATAATAGAAATTAGTGTTATTGGGTATGGAATCCATATAGAACATGGTTATATCAGAGGATTCCTTGTCCTGTTGGGCGCTAAAGATGGGGGCCCCGTTTAATTGCTCATAGGAAATACCATCTTTGGATCTTTCAATATGATAATTTGTATAAACATGTTGTAGCAAATTGAAGTTCCAGCTCAAGGTAACTTTTTGATCCGTAAAGACCCCAGCCAAACCAATTGGTTCTGGAAGGGCTTCGTATAAATCAATGCTGGCATATACGGTTCCACTATTAATAGGGATACTTATTTGTGCTGGATTTGCCACCGAGACTGAAAAAACATATTTTTCGCCAGCCATAACCGAAGGGTCCTCTATGGCCCAACCCGCCAATTTTGAAGCCTCATAGTTTTGTTCGGCCGCTACCAAGGCAATAGTGAAACGCTGTTCCAATTCGTCGTTTATTGCGTAGACAGCGTTCATCTGGCTTCCAGGAGGACTAACTTCAAAGGTGTCCCCATATAAAGCCTGGGCCAATATGGCTACATTCTGATCTTGTAAGGCCAATACCTCCCATTCATCCAAAGGTTTCGGTTTTAGTGGTTGTGCAACCAATTGTATTCTTTCTATTGGCACCACTGCCTTGCCATTCCTTGAAATGGTTGCCCGTTGTATCCAAAAACCTGCTTCATTGGCTTTCTTCCAAGCCAATGGCTTGTCCACTGCCCATCGCAAAAGAACTTTGTTGGGCATTGAGCGCGCTATAACCTTGACCGATGCGGTATCTTGTGCACAGAGAACAGAGGTAAATAAAAATAATAATACAAGTTCTTTCACGATGAATGAGTTTTGGGCTAGTCGTTCACATATTTTATTTCATATCCTTTTTGATATATATCACCAGGTGTTCGGTAAATCAATTTAGCCTTAAATCTACCCAAGGGCAAAGGAGGAAAGGTGCTTTCGATTAAATATTTAAACCTTTCATACTGGGAGATATCGCCATCACTTTCATAATATTTATTCAAGATTTTATCCCTTAAATAGACCATGTCTGATTTATATTGATATGGCAAATTATATACAAAAGGGATTCTGTTTTTCACCCATTCAGAATTAGGGTTGTTGTCCAAGTTTGCCAAATATTCATTGCCAATATAAAAGGAGCGAACAGGGGGTAAGCCCATAATTGATTCCTGCCGATTAACTCTAATATTACCATCAAGGGGGTAATGCTGGTATAGAAGTGGAAATATTTTCTTTTTGTAATAGGAATCCTCCAAAACGGCTTGTGCATAAACTAAAGGCTTAGAATTGGTGTATCTGCTTCCAATCACTTCCAATGTTTCCAAATATTCATAATCACTCACTTGAAGTGACATTGAGTGTACGTCTGCAAAAATGAAGTTGGTAAGGTTATTGGTAACCGTTAATTCCTTCACCTTGTCCCTGAAACTAGCATGCTTGCTAGTTTTAAAGCCATAATCCAAAATGGATTTGGGGACTCCGTTGGAAATGATAATATTAGCAGCTTTTTTATGGGAAACAACGGCGCTACCGGAGACGTTTCTCATATCTTGCTTTCCACTGGAGGGGTCAAACCAATTTGTGTCCCCACTTTCTAAATCGGCAAGAGTTTCTGTATTTTCCACATTTATTTCGGTCTTAATATCCGAACCAGGCGGGAAAACCAGTAAATTAATTCTGTAATTAGAACTTAGGGTCATTCCCTCTGGCACATCATAAAAAACCGTTGCCTTTGATCTGTCGTAAGATAAATTTGTTCGGATGCCTTGGTTATTGGTCATAGAAACAAACTCTGCCCTTGTTTCAAATCCGCTGTCGAAGAGATAATTCTGGGGAGTTTTCATTTTAACATAACCTTTGTTATATTCTTCTGGATAAAAATTTTGTTGATCAATGACAGGATACATATAGGCTATATTTTCCAACGGAATATAATCTGGGGCACGATCTGTTTTAAATGTAATTTCCCGTCTTTCTATTACCGGCTTGCCATTTTCTATCATGGTTTGATAACTATCCCCTATTTTTTCATCAAAGCTTACCTCGACCACCACTCGAATTTCCTTTTGGGAAGGGAGAGTTTCCTCTGGCTTAAAGGTTACGGCATCATTGGTGTTGTTCCATTCCAAATCCCCCTGTAATCCTTTGCCCTCCGCGGTTACAGAAAAGTTTTTAAGTTGGAGCTTAAACGTCCGCACCCCTTCATCCAGTTCTAAGCTGAAATCTGAATTAGCAGCATAGTTAAATACTGCTTGGGGTGCTGTAAAAACAGAAATATCATTGCTATTATCTTGGGGGTTTACGTCAGATATCATGGGTATACCTACAGCATTGTTTATATTTTCCAATTCACATTCTTCTCCTAGCTCTACCTTTAGACGCATTCTACCCGAAACAAGTCCCCCTAGTATTCTATAATTCATTCCCACATGGCCTTGGAAATAAGCTGGATTGGGGAATTGACCACGTAACAGTGCGGCAATGCCGGCCTCCGCAATGGGGAATTTACCTTTCATAAATGCCAGATCTACCTTTACTCCAAATTCTCCATATAGATAGGCATAAACTTGCCCCATGGAGTACCATCCATTGTTTCCAATGGGGCCTGGACGACCTGCGCATTTTGCATTAGGGTAATACGCGTGCATCACGTCAAAGCCGGCCCCTAGTTCTACCAAGGCATAGAAAATTAAATAATCAAAATTATATCCGTATCCAAAATTCAACCCAAAGGCATAACCTTTACCAGATTGTAATTGATTGTCTTGGCGGTTGCTATTCAGCATATCATCCCCCATTATTTTGACCACCATTGGGTGTGGGTCCAATTGGGAGGGTAGCTGGGTGCCGGTCATAAAATAACCACCAACCCTGAGTTGTGTTCCTACCTGAAACAGTAGCTCTATTCTTTTTTGCGGAGTTCCAAGGTAGATGTACCAGTCTTCTGGCCCCGTGTGCATTTTGGCATAGCCCGCTAAATTGCTTTCCCCGCCCCCTTTAACACCCTCTAGGTCCAGATACAACTCAAATTCTCCGTCAAATGTCTGATTTACAAAATCTTTTTCAATGCCTACGAAAGCACCTGCGTTTCCCGAGGCAGCAACATCGTGGACGGGAATGGACTCTTTGGCGAGCTCCAAGAAATTACCATATTTGGATAGTTTGTCCGCTACGGCCTTATTATCCTCTACAAAATTGTTTACTTTCTCGAATGTTGAATTCAATGCACCAAAATCGGAGCTGTTTAAGTTTCCGCTGGTATTGTCGCCCATAAAAGCACCTTCTCCTGTAAAACCTACCCTGTTTAGTCCACCATGGCTATTAAATACCATTTCCAAATAGGCCTTTCCACTAAAGGTATCCGAATTTTGAGTGCTGATA
This sequence comes from uncultured Arenibacter sp., assembly GCA_963972175.1. Taxonomy (GTDB): domain Bacteria; phylum Bacteroidota; class Bacteroidia; order Flavobacteriales; family Flavobacteriaceae; genus Arenibacter. The sequence continues at coordinate 12,138 of CAXAVP010000083.1, read as the reverse complement.
TCTACTCCAGCACGTATGCCCAATCCATAATCCGCATTTGGTCGGTAAACGGCTGATGAGGGGGAAAAGCCATCCGTGTTGCCCCGAATCTTTTTCATACGATAGGTCACGCCCCCAACCATAGCGTTTATCATAAACTTAGAGCTACTTTCTTCATCGTTTTTGGCCCATACATCCACATTCCAATATCTAAAGTCCTTCACCCCAAAAATAGCCTTGCCATTTACCTTTAAGTTAATACTCTTTATTGTGGCCGTAATATTGCCTCGAAAACCATCGCCATACCAACTGTGATCTTCCATAATTTCCAGTGCACCTTTTAAGGTGATTCCGCTTTTTTCATAGTCAATATCAATTCCATTTACCTTAACCCTTTCAAATTGCCATTTCTGTATTTTGGCACCGTCTTCTAATTTTCCCATTACTTGCATACTAGTAGTGGCATGCGATCCTACACCGTCTAAATTAATTTTTAGGTCGAACGAAAGTCCAGCTTGGTTGCTGGGCGTAATCAATTCCAGCTTTTCTACGGAAGCCGGGAAATTCATCAGCTTCATTTCACCTTCAAATCCAAAGCTCTTGGCACTGATGGGTTTTTTGCCCGGTTCGGTTTCCAACTTTAATCCCTCGAAAACAATACCGGGAAAATTAAATCCTTTGCCACTATTTGTGGCAATTTGTGCATTGGTCGACTCCTCCCCTTCTTTCTGGCCAATTTTACCAATTATAGTCAGTTGTCCTGAGAGATTGGCAGAGGGGTATACATTGCCGTCCTGTACATCTATGGCTACACTGGAATTTTTCTCCAATTGCATTTCACCTAGGAAGACAGGAGTTTTGTAAGTACTGTTCAAGCCAACTGCCAGACCGTAGCCGTCTTGTTGTATATATCCAGAATAGTCCATGGGCTTCTCAAAAATTGGCACGGCGATATCACCCTCCAGCGACCCCCCGGTCAGGGAATTTCTGGAGAGAGAAAGACTTACATCGGCAATAGTGAAAGCCCATTTACCGGCAGAACCTTCACCTACCTTTAATACATTTTCTGCAAAAAAGGAGCCTGATACTCCTTGGGCATCCAAGATGAGGTGTTCCGCGCCAAATTGCACTCTCTTACTGGATGTTTTGGTATGTTCTATCCCCTTTGGTAACATTATACTTAGTTCCTTGGCGTAAAACCCTCGCCAGAGATTTCTTTCTCCACGCACCAACACCTCGCTGTAATCTTTTGGGAATTTAATGCCAGCAGCATTCCTACTGTCACTTAAATCCAGTACTGCTCTTTTAACATTAAACCCCCAACCTTTTAATCCCCTTATTTCAAATTAGGGTAGCGAAATATCCACCAAAAGGTCGTTCCAGCCATTCGCTTTAACACTAAATGATGCACCTACATAGCACTTGTTGTTTACGACATCAGAATCCTTAAAATATTTGTTATCCGTACTCTCACCACATATGTAATTTCCACCACTGGTAATGGGGAGTAGAATGTTTCTGGAAATCCTTAGGTCGGCCTCCAAACCAATGGATTTTAAACCGGCACAGTCGAATTCCACATACGATTGGTCTCCAAAGGCACCATTTTTTAGGTCTAAACCTCCCTTTAGGGTCAGTAGCCAATTATCTCCATTTAGAGGAATGGCCTCATCACCCAATAGAACTAATTTCATATCTCCCAAAAGGGCACCATCATGAGATAGTTTAATACCTTCTCCACCAAAATAAATTTCCCTACTAGGTTCTCCATTGGGTCCTTTTACGGGAATAATCATTTTAGCCCAGGCTTTAAATTCCGCATAATGTGGCAGGAATTTTACTTGGGTGATGGCGAGTTCAACACGGTTCCCGGAGGTAGAATCTTTCTTACTCAGTCCAACTGGGAGTTGTAACAATTCTTTCCCTGTAATTATGTCGGCAAAGTTCCCCAATTCCTTAACCGCCTTAAAAGCTCTTTTAGCCCTAGCTACAAGGGTGTCCGTTTTGGGATTTTTGGAAAAATGAGTATAAATATATTCTGATGTAAATTCAGGTCTAAGGTTGGCAAAAGAAACACTGAAATCTTCTTTTTGCGTTAGTTTTTGATCAAGAGAGGGAAAAGAACGGAATGTTTCCTCTACTTCAACCCTTGCGCTGGCGGAAGCCCCCTTTTGGGTTCTTGGAACTAAATGGTCTATAGGTTTATCCTTGTTTTTTAAAGAAGATTTATTGGCCAATTGAAATGTTACTAGCTGCTGCAAATGCCTCAACTGAATTGGGTCCGCTTTCTTTAGTGAGGTGGTGTCTTTTTCTCTTGAATTTATGGAGTCTTTTGAGATAATAACCATGGTTCTAGAAAAACTCACTTCCGCTTCGACACTCATACTTCGACTGCGTTCAGCACAGGTCTCAAAAGTGGAGTTGATTGGGCCTGCCCAAAGCAAGCTGCAACACAGAAAAAAGATGATATGTATGTAGTTTTTAGTCATAATTTTCGGTTATGATTAGTTACTTCTACTCGCCTTATTTTAGTCGCTCTGAAAAGTCTACTGACTCGTTCCGCAAAGTCTCCTGACTTTGAGGGCCACTACAGTTCATTTTTATAAAATGACCATGGCTTTAAAACATCTATAACGCTGGCGCGAGCGTCACGCTCGTGCCTTACAGTACTATTTATAGCATCATTCTTCATAGATCCATCAACCCTAAATGCAAACCTTCATTATCTATTTTCAATACCGAATCATCATCCGCATAGTTTCTTGCACTACTGTATTTCCAATCAACTGGATCCGTAACAAATCCTGATTTTACAGGGTTGTTATGTATATAATCTATTTTTTGCTTAATTACTTTTGCACTCCAAAGTTCTATAGGTTTATTATGCTGTTGCCAAAATTGTCTTTTGCTAACATTGCTATTTTTCTCACCCGCACGTTCCATCATCCATAGCAGCCACTCCTTTCTACTTTCTAGTGAATTTTCTTTAATTTCCTTAATTACTTTTCTTGCCGTAAAACCTTTAAAGTCCATTAAAAGCCCAGAAGGATTATCGTTTTCAGACCTAAAAATTAAATGAACATGACTCGGCATAAAACAATAAGCAAAGACTTTCATCCCCTTTTTAGTCTTACAATGTTTTATAGCTTCTTGAAGTATGGTAAAATAAGTTTGCCTTACAAACACATCTATCCAATATACGGTCGCGAAGCTCACGAAATAGGCAGCGGAGGGATTGTGGAATTTATATTTTCTACTCATACTTTTATATTGACTATAATTTTTTCAACATTTGCTCTATACTGTCCACTATTAACGGCACGAGCGTGACGCTCGCGCTAGCGGAGGTCGTTGTCGTAAATTTTTTGAAATCCCGAATTAAGTGAGATAGGTTTCCATTTTTTGATTGGATAATTAGATGGATATGATTGCTCATGATCACATATCCATAAAGTATCATGCCTTTGTTTTTAATACAATAGTTGAGAGAATCAATAACCACGTCCTTATAATTCTTGCGTGTGAAGACATCTATCCAATCTACTACTGTAGCAGTTATGAAATGAGTTTTTTCCTGATCTCTGATGATGTAACCTTCTTTCATTCGATTTTCTTTTCTGCCTTTAGCTCGTGGTCATTATAGCTCAAAGTCAGGAGACTTTGCGCAACGCTCTTTCGATGTTAAAGTATTGCTGCGATAACCTATGCTCTTTATTTATTATCATATTTTTGCAAAACTGCTATATTGTTAGTCACTACTTCTGCTAGTTTTTTTATGTTTAAAATCCCCTCTTCGTCTTTTACTTTTAGTTTCATTTTGTTTATATCAGGGTATTCGGGATCGTTCCAACGGTTATAGAATTGAAATAGGACCTCTACACTTGTTCCCAATAAAATCTGCTCCAAAAGCCGTATTTCACTATTAGAGATATTGAGCTCTCTCCAATTACCGCCTGTTTTAACAGCCTTAAAAATGTTTTTTTCGGATACCGTGTTATTGGAACCTGTACTGTATTTTATTAAGCAAACACGATTTGCATTCATGTCTACAAGCAATCTGGAATCCATAATAATTTTGAAGCTTACAGAATCCTTTGTATTGGATGAAAGCTCATTGGCATATAGGTCTGTTAGTAACCCTTCGGGAATTGATGAACTTAATTTTCTGGTTATTATTGAATCTTCTTCACTTGCGTTTACTCTATAGTCATATAGGTTGGTATAACCGTAAGTTTTACTAAAAATCATTTTTCCTTTATTTCCATTAAATTTCTCATAGTCCAACTGAGAGTACAGTGAGTGTGATAGAAAAAGGAGAGCTACTATAATCATAATTTTCATATGCCTTTTTTTTAGGAGTTTTACCAAGTTCTTGGGTCTTTATATAGTTCTATTTTTGTTTCATCTTTTTCTGGGGAATACCAGCTTCTAAATTCATCTTCAAGTAAGGATAAATCCAATACACCATCTCGGCTAACTCGTTCGGCTAAGGCTTTTATATTTGGATCATCTGAATTTAGCAATACAATTCCCTTTAGCACTTCTGGTTTCATTCTCATCACCACTATAGAAAGCGTTGACAAGGAAGTCTGGGATGTTTTTTGCCATCTACCATCCACAAATTGCATTACCGAAACACCTGATAGTGTTTCCGTCTCTTGAAAGTGAGTAAAGAACTTTATTATAGCAGTGGACACCCCTCCTACCTCCAATGTTAGTTTATGGGCCAATTCAAAGTAGTTATTGGCCTTATCCATGGTCTTTACTTTGTCAAAATGACTTTGTTTCTTTTTTGATGCCTTTTCTGCACCACCCAGAGTATTATAATCCACCCAATCTTGATTTGTAGCTGAAATAATGGATTCCAATAGCTGTTCGGGATACATATTGGTGGTTTCGGCCTGACTGTTATAAATGGCATATGCATTGGTACCCTCCGGATATTGAAAGAAAGATATTTCTGATTCCTCAGGGTAGCTTAGAATCAGATTTGCATTTTCCTCTTGTGCGTTCCCGAGTGAGAGTATTGATAATGCGACTATAAAAAACATTCTATTTTCAATCATTTTTTTAATTTTATTATTGATAACTGTCAGATTTAAAATTATATACAACTACATGGTCAATCGAACTCCATTAGTTATTATTGGAAACATTTATTTTTCTTTTCTTGTACATTGACTGCTAGCAAACAGAAAGATGTATATGTAACTATTATTAGTGCGATAAACAGCCTTAGGAAATCTCATAAAACTTAATTTATTATGTTGGTTAAAATTGCTTTTCAATTTTGCCCAATTCAATTTTATCGGATATACTAATTGTGCTTTTCCAATTAATCAACTCATATTCCAGTGTCCCCTTAGTCTCAATTTTAACCTTCCCACCTAAGACGACAGGAGGTATATAAAGTTCACCCTCTAATTTTTTGGAGAGAAATCCATACTTTATTCTACCCGCTAAACAGCCCATAGCAAAACCCCGAACATCGAAGTCTACTAAATCCTTTGCTACCAATAATTTTGCCTCAACACCGGCCTCAATACAACCACTTGGCCCTATTTCAAGAAATGGATTGTTATTCTCAAACTCACTATGCTCTATATACTTGAATCTTTCAACACCGCCTTTTGCCACAATAGCCGCTTTTATTTGAACATATAGCCCAACATCTGCAATTCCAACTTCCGATAATACTTTAAGCACAGGATGTGTTATTTGTATTTTTTTTAATTCAGCTGAAATCCCTCCTTTAACGGAACCTTGTTCAAATTGCTTATATAATCTAGAATTGGGATCTTCTTCATTGTATTTTAACCCCTCGGTTTTTATGGGATCTAACTTAAATTTCATTCCTGCAATAGGAATGTATTTGCCCATTAAGTCGAAGTTGCTTTCAATCTCCTTAAAAGTATCGGACAGTAAGGCATTCACATTTGGAGGCAAAAAATTATATGTAGACCTCTTGGTATCAAACCAAACTACTTCAATGGTCTTCTCCAACGACTCTGGATTACCTGCCTTAGCTTTAACCCAATAGGTTTCATCTTGTTCTGTAAGGCTGATATGGATGTCTTTATCACCATAATTATGGCCTAAATTATATTGACTATTGGGTTTCTCATAATACCAGATAATATCCTGTACAGAAATATCTCCTGTTGAAAGATTAGGACTGATGTTGACACTGAAATCTAGTTTCCGATTTGCTTTAGAGAGAGATGTTGCAGACCCCTTTAAATACAATTTCTTCCCTGTTTTAGCAATTCTTCTGGGGCTATCCTCTGGTTTGGCATAAATGTCCACTAAATTAAAATCTTCAAGTTCCCTTTTTATAGTTACTTTAATTTTTTGGTCATTATAATTTGCTACAATATCCAAGCTGTAAATCTTCTTCATATCAATCCCTAAATTGTCGTGTTTAGGCTCATTTGTGACATGTTTTGAAGTGTAATCAGAACCTTGATATAATACCTGCCAATTTAGTGGTTCGTCTTTTGGATAATTCTTCAGGAAAAAAGCATAGTGCGAATTATTTTTGTCATATGGAACTGTTATTACATCGTTGTTGTTATACTTTGTTCCGTTAAATTCTATTACAACTTTTTCATTGGTTCCAGAAACAGAGTCGAGTTTTGGGTTTGAATTCAAATTAACACCTACATTGTCGTTATTGTTTGGCCCGCTAGTTGTATTGGACGTATTGCCGGAATTGCCACTAGTGGTATCGCCTTGTGGATATATATCACTGATAATTGTGTCCAAATCTGCATTATTATCATTCGATATTTTAATAGATTCATCTTCAGTTCCCTCCATCTCTATTGGAGGTGCATTTTCTTCATTTTCGTCATCATCACCAAAAACATTTTTTAGTATGTCATCAACGCTTGCTCCTAAATCCGCGACAGCATCATAAACATCAGTAACCGTATCCACTACCTCATCCACATCCAGAATACTCGCTAAGCTGGGATCATATACCGTAACAACGGTACCCTCGGACAGTTGCTTATCGGTATTGATCGATACATTCGTGAATTCTACCCCGACCTTTATACTGTTCAAGTAGGGAATAGTGACATAGCCTTTGCCAGTAAACCTGCCGTTGCTGCCACTTACCTCTAAAACATTTATAGGAAAATCCCCAGCTACAAAACTCTCACCAGTACTTAATTTAGGAAGGGGCTCGTTATTGGTGAGGCTTAAATTGGGGGTAATTCCACATTGGTAAACACTGGCTTCATTGTCAGCTAAAAAGGTGGTGAATTGTTGTGTGGTGCTCCAATCACTGCCTGTCACCACACATTTTTTCTGCAATTGGTATTCATAGGTGGTACCGGGCTTCAAACCCCAAAGTGTAGTTTGGTTGGTAGTGGTCTTATTCAAAAACCATTCGTTACCTCCATCTTGGTTCGATTTCTGTCTATAGCGAATAGTGTACTCTGGAATATCGGTAGTAAAATCATCCCATGAAATATTGGCATTGGTGCTACCTTTTACCTCATGGCTTATACCTATGGGCAAATCACAGGATCCAGCATAGCTGAAGAAAAATATCTCACTATAGCCCTGATTTTTAAATAGTCCAATTTCTTCTGCACCCTGTTTGGCTTTCGCTTGTATCCGCCAAGCATAGTTTTTACCAGATAGCAAAAGAGGGGCGGATGGACCATAAACATAGGTGGTGGCGGTTGTGGTGGTCTGAAAAACGGGAGGGGAACTTAAAAAAGCAGCTTGAGGGTCTATTTGATTGTCCCATATTTCCACCAGGCTTAGTTCGTAGACTACATTACTAACATTTATACTCCTAGGTGTCCATTGAAATATTATGTTTTGCGGATTATTCTCGGCTATGAATGTTTTGTTCCTAGGGGATATTAAGAAAGGAGGTTCATTCTGAAATATTACACTTGTGGCGCATTTTTTTTGGGAAAGGCGGTTACCGGTAAGAACATCATAAACCTCAAAACAAAACTGATACGCCCCTTCAGGAATAACTTGTCCATATACATTAGGTGAAATACCAGTAATATTTTCAAAGCGAAAATAGGATGCCAATTCTGCGTTGGTCAATACCAAGGGAACACCACCTTCTAAAAACAAGGGCTGAGAGCCAACTACCATTTCATTGCTCTGGAACGAAATTCCATTTCCTTGAAAATAGGCCTTTAACCGAATCTCACGATTGCTGATTTCTAAGTCGTTCAGTATTATTTGAAGTCGTAGTGGGCTATTGATGGAACTGGCATCGGCGTACTGTGAGAAATATATAGGGGGTGGTGGACTAACCTGGGGAATGATTTGTACGGGAAATGATTGGGCTGAAGCAGCTAAACAACTTATTGTTAGCAGCATAACAACAAGAAGCATTTCCAACCCCTTGGGCCGAATAGACTTTCTACTTAAGGATTGGAGATAATAGCCATTAATCGACAGAATTAGTTTTCCACCCCAAATACCCTGATATAACCACTTAAAGACTAAGTTCCCTTTTATAATGGTATAAATTAAAACATTTAAACGTATCGGTTTCGCCATACAATAATAGTATCCGGTTGGATAATAGAATTATAGGCCTTTAGGGGGGTCGGGGCCTTAGTTTTTATTTATATACTTCAATTCGAAATCATCTGTGCTTACACTTTCTAAGGATTTTTTATAATAAAAATCAATAATCTCATTTTCTAAATAGTCTATCAATTCACTGAGATCTTTGGTCTTATCAAATATTTCAAAAGCTTTTATGGAGGCCAACTGTTTGAATTCTTTTAGGAATCTTTCTGGTTTTTGGACAACATCAATTGACTTAAACTCCATAAATATCCTTTGCATCCAGCGGTGGCCAACTAATTTTTGAAGTCGCTCTTCCCGTTCTGCCAAAAGAGCATTAAAAGTTGACCTTTCTTCCTCTGTGGCCTCAATTTCCGTGTAATTGGTGTTCAACGGGTGTTCGTCCACTTTCACCTTGGTCTCCACAAAGCTATTTTCCAAAGTGAGGTCTATATTATGCATATCAAACTTAATTTTTTGTATAACGGTAAATAAAGCATCATTATACGTGTCCAAGAAATCTTCAAAAGAGTAAAGTTCTTTTAAAAAGATCATAGCATTTTCTTTATAGGTCTGCTCTTGTTTTTGATCTTTCACCAGAGCCAGCAAAAGTGCTAGTTCATTTTTTTTAAAAAGAGGTATATTTTCAAATTGTGTGCTTTGGAATACGTTGGATAATTGTCGGTTCAGTTCTGGAATTGTACCGCTATAGGTGACATTTCTATATCGGAAGCTTAAGGTTTTTGTGCCGACTCCAATCGGGTTTGAATTTGCTCTTTGGGTGCGCCCTTCAAGCTCTAAATTTAGGTTGAAGTTATCAAAGGTATAACTGTATCCAACAGTAATTGTGAGGTCGCGCCCAGTATTTAATGAAGAATTCCGAAAAAGCGCTAAAAAGCTTAGGCTAAGGTTGTGTTTTTTTAAATAGGCATAATTGCTAGTCAGTCTAAAATTGTATAGGTTATTCTGTTGCTCACCATTCACATAAGTAGTGTTGTAAGAGGTAGAGAAATGCGTACGAAGTTGTTTGTCTAAAAACTGTTTGCCAACTGCCAATGTTGGGCCTAAAGTAAGGCTATTGTCCGTTTCACCTATTGTATTGTAAGAGGTGTTAGCTGTGAAGCTTACCGTTAGGTTCTGTTTGGGATACCCCAAGGTATACCCTGCCATGCCATTATAAAATGCATTATTGCCTCCTGCAATATCTTCACCCTCCTGCTGGCTATTTGCATTTTGATACACCAGATTGAGGTTGGTACTATGCTGTTTGTTCTCTGTTTTTTTCAGAATATAATTTAAGCCGAGATTGGCGTTTTGTGAGATATGTCTATAATTAAGGGTGTCTACATTGTCAAACTCCCCAACCTGATTGATATAATCAAATTGATCCCTTATATTGGTATAGGATTGAAAATTGGAGTAAGCCGCATTAATGCCTAGACGTTCGGATGCTGTATAATTAAGGTTTATGGCACTTACAATTCGCTGTTGGTCCGATGTTTTGGCATTGTCTAAATTGTCTTGTTGAAGTCCGGCATTCACGCTGAGATTTACTTTGTTATTAAACAGGGTCTGACTTGCGTTAAGAGTAATGTTCTCCAAATCATTATTAAAGTAGTAGGCGCCCAACGTCTTGTATTCCGGATCTATACGCTCGTAGCCAGCACCCACAGTGCCGTTCCCGGCAGGATAAGAAAATGAGGCATTTAGGGCATTGTAATAATTGGTACTAATATTCTCTTTTAAAATAAATGAGAGTAAACCATTGGATGCTCGGACATCTGTTAGCCTAGTATCTTCCGTTACTCCTGAAATGGCATATTCAATGCTTAACTCGGCCCTGTCCAATAACTGAATCTCGGATACCAAAGATAGCACCGCATTCTCTTTTGGGGAGAGCCCTAATTCTATGGGGAATGGATTTTGCAAAGACTTCTCATCATCACTCGCCCTAAAAAGAATAGTAGACAATTTCATAAATTCGAAATCATATGATGTTTTAACGCCATATCCAATTCGTTTGTACGCGGTAAGGGCCCTAGGTTCCTCCGTGTTATATTCTGTTGCTCTCAAAAATTGACCGTACATAGCGCTGATCTGTAATTTCCCATCAGGGTTTAATTCGAACCCGCCCCCACTAAATTGGTGCCCACTTAGGGTATAGGGAGAAAAAGTCATGCTTACATCCCCTATATGTGCCGTTGCCCATTTATAGGAAGGGTGAAGACTTAGACGATTAAATTTAAAAGGGTTTGGGAAAGCAAAATCTTGATTGGAATATGTGAAGGATAGGGGGATGCTATAGATTCCGCCAATATTAAAGTTAAGACTTCCTGTTAAAAAGTAGGTGAAATTTTGCCGGTTGGCGGTGCCGTCATAGAGAACTGCACTAGTCGAAATTCCGCCGTTATAGCGCAGCAATTTTTCTTTGCCCAATTGGTCAAAGTTGATACTCTGGGAAAAACCAAACGTACAGCACATCATAAAAGGGCATATAAGTTTGAACAATGGCGTGTTCTTTACGTCATATAAAGTAGTTATTTTATTTGATTTAACATAATTTTTTCGACGAACTAACTGATATTGAGTGTACTATTCCAGTATTTTATATATAGGACTATTCTTGCAACAGCTAAATTTAGGAGCAAATTAGTTTGCTGAATAAAGTGCTTTTGACCCTTCTTTATCATATTCTCCCTATGCCCCCAGGGGGGGGTATAAATTTGCCTATGAAACCTAGGTTTATCCACATCCTACTAATTTAAAAAGGCAGATCCCTAGTGCAGTGATTTCCGCTTTTGGTTTACTAAAGAGGAGTGCTTGCATGCTTCCTAGGAACAAGTTTGTAGAAGGTTTTTGGATTTTGTTTTTTTTTTTTTTTTGGCAGAACCAGGAAAATTACTAAAAAACATCCCCTATAAGCCACCTTCCCAAAAACATTTATAACGGACTGTCTGAAAATACAATACTATAAGTTTATTAGGCGACTGGAGTATTGTATGGGATGTATTGCGTTACATATGGCATGTAGTGAAGGCAATTCAGTTGTGGTTTTAATACAGCCGTGTAACCATGCATTATTTTAATACTCCTTATTCTCCAGTTCCAGAATCCTTGTATTGAGTTCCTCATTGTTGACTTCAAGGGATTGAATTCTGTTTTGGAGCAAATCAATTTCATCCATTACCTTCAACATTTCAGATTCGAGCTTTAGAATTCTGGCTTCTTTGCTAGGATTCATATTGCATCCTATTAAGAAGAAAGAAAAGACAGTAATTACAAGTACTTTTTTCATAACAGTTGGTTTTTAGTACTTCTAATATCGTTAATTAATTCTATTTGAAGCTTGCCCGGGCTATATAGTAGGTTCCACTACATCAGGGATCCTAAGGGGCGCTTCGCAACATTAAAATAAAAGGAGTGGGAATAAAAGGATACCCTTTTAAGGTAGATCATGGTTGGCCTCGGGCACTATAATTGTTTTATCATCCATGCCTGAATTGTATGTTTTTAGGTCACTTTATGAAAAATAAAAAGGCAGAGCATGGCTCCACCTTTTTCCCCAAATCTTACCATGAACTTAACCTACTTATGCTATGGTCCTCC
>CAXAVP010000082.1:0-17158 GCA_963972175.1 uncultured Arenibacter sp. | reverse complement strand
TCTGATCTATGCCTCTATCCTAGGTCCAGAGTTTGTTGAAAAAGCCATTGAAATAGGTGTAGGTGGAAAAATAAAAGCAACTGCCGGTGCAGCAGTGGATGACCGATTTGCAGGTCCTTTGGAACTGGAAGGAACCATTGAAGCTATCAAGACTGGCGATGTGAATGCCGAAGTAGAGGTCGTCGTTAAAATTGGGAGTATAAGGGTAATCGTTACCAAAAAAAGAAAGCCCTACCACTATGAAAGCGATTTCACTAAACTTGGTTTACATCCCAAAAGGACCGACATTATTGTGGTAAAAATAGGTTACTTGGTCCCAGAACTTTATGATATGCGCGGAGATTGGGTTATGGCATTGACCCCTGGTGGGGTAGATCAGGATCTTAACCGACTTGGCTACAAACGTATCAAGAGACCTATGTTTCCCTTGGATAGTACCATGGCAGAACCAGATTTGGAAGCCCAATTTATCCCCGCCGCCAATGACATAGAATAATTGTAGTTTGGCTAATTTTAAAACCGTTTGAAGGATTACCATTCTTTGCCAAGCCCAAATCAAGTCAATTGATAATATTATAGTTCCATTTCCAGCCTATGAGGACGGGTACTATTGGACATCTATGCCCTTAGACTTCCCTATGTTATTTATCTATTATGAATAACATTTTGGAAGCACCTGTAATTGAGTATTTCATACCCATGTAGTAACTAACAGCTTCCTCTACTGAGCTGAATGTTAAACTATCTTTAAACAAATCCAACAATTGACACAGCGTTTCTTTTCGCAATGCTTTAATTACCCGTTATTTATTCCCACTATTACCTTTTAGGTGCCCGACACGAATGTTAGAATAATTAAACCCAATTGGCCTTGGCCGAACATAGGCCCAATACCATTTTATTATTATTAAAAAATCACTATTCTTGTAACATTATGAAATCGGCCATCCGTAAATTTCCCATCCCCAGTACAAAATGCCTAAAGGTAAAGCAACTTATTGAGCCTCACTTTGATCCTACTTGGCATTTCCATCCGGAATTTCAACTTGCTTGTGTGTTCCAGGGAACTGGGACCCGTTATGTAGGTGATGACATCAGCCAATTTGATTCCGATGATATGGTCTTGACAGGTGCCAACCTACCCCATGTTTGGAGAAGTGATGACAAATACTTTGAGAATAAGGGATTAAACACAAAAGTTATAGTAACCTACTTTTCTCCTGATTTTATGGGGGATATATTCTTAAACAAGGATGAGATGGCCAAAATTAAACAGCTACTTATTTCTGCCGACAGAGGTATAGAGATCGTAGGTAATACAAAAAAAAGGATTCGTAAAATAGTCCAAAAAATGTACCATCAAGAAGGATTTGAAGAAGTACTCTCCCTTTTGAATATTTTGCATATACTGTCTACCTCCAACGATTTGCGCATGATAAACAAACAAGGTTATGTAAATAGGGTTTCCGGTTCCGATTCCTCACGGATGCAGCTAGTGCATAATTATATTCTAAATCATTATAAAGCAGAAATTAGATTGGAGGAGGTTGCTAAATTGGCCAATATGGCACCCAATTCCTTCAGTCGCTATTTTAAGTCCAGGACCAACAAATCTTTTACCGATTTTATAGCGGAGCTAAGGATAAGCATGGCTTGTAAATTATTAAAAACAAACAATCAATCCGTTATCCAGATTGCATACGAATGTGGTTATAAAACCCTTTCCAATTTTAACAAGAAATTTAAGGAGATTACGGGCACCACCCCAAAAATGTACAGAAAGAATTATCTACAAATTCTTTGATCTACAACAAATGGTGTACTATCTCCTAGGAGTTTACCTATTTACTGTCTATTAAGAACTTATAATAGAAGGTGTCAATTTTAAACCACAACGGCTTGCTTAAAATTGGGTCTTTCCTTAATACTTTATCCAGGGAGGTTTTTTGGAGTGTATAAACCTGAGATTACCTCTATTTTATCCAGTCGACACTATTCTTTAGAATAGTCTGATACGCTTTTAATCCATGAGCCCTTTCATCATGCCCCAAGGTATTTCCAATAATTTTGGCTTTGGGATGCTTTACAATCCATACAGTAGGGTACTCCTTTCCAGATTGTAACCCCCTGCCTACTGCCAAAACCTCTATTTCGGCATCAGGGTCTTTTTCCCATCTATACAGTTCATCAGTGATCCTAAATGTGGAAGGGACCCCCTTCATTAAAGGGTGATTAGGTTTTACAACTTTTACCTCAAATTCTTGAAGTTTCTCATGGGACCTAGATCCCCCACCAACAAGTGTTTTGTTATACTCTGGCCAATCTTCCCAGTTGTACCAAGTGCTTGGGTGATAGATCAGCATATTCATCCTACCTTGGTTTACCCTGGTCATAACAGCATTTTTGGTATTATTATCCAAGGGCTTATTATTACTGAGAAAAAGAACATCGGTAGACGGGATCAAGGCTCCTAGTTCCCTAGGGTTCTCAGTGTAAATTACGGTGTTCTTGCCTCCTTCACTAAGCACTTTACCATCGGCGATACCAAAATACTTAAGGAAATCATGGGAACCACCGCCTCCCATTACAGTAATTTTGGGGGCATCCTTATTTTCTGAAATGTACGATCCAGGGGCCGTTACTATGATAACGCCTTGCATCATTCGCCAATGACCAGGAAAAGTACATACATAGGGGTAGATACCAGGAGTATCCGGTAGATTTAATACCACAGACCCCGTAGCTCCCGGAGTCAACATATCCGTAGCTCCCAATACGTATCTTGATTTGGGGACATAACCATATTTTTCGGCTTCAGGATTTTTTAGGAATCCATCTACCATTGCCCCAAAAGTATCTAGACTACCTGGCTGTACAACTACCAAATTATGGGACATTTGATCCTTGTTGTTCAAAATAATTTCTACGGTCTGACCCGCTGTGGCGCGGAGGGTTGTTTTATCAAAAGCCATCTCTTGATTCACGGTATTAAGGACAAAGGTAACATCGGCCTTCACCTTGCCAACCTTGCCTACACCCAAATCTATATGTTGATTCCCTCCTGTATTAACACAATGAACGGCAATTAGATTCTTGCCTTTCGTAAACAATTTACCTTTCTCCTTTTCCAGTTTAATGTATTTATAAGTCTCACTAGAGCCGGTTTCTGATATTAAGAGTTGTCCGTTAATATAAATTTCATAATCGTCGTCATGGGCTATTTTTATCACAGGTTCCGTAATAGCATCGGAGATAACCACCTCTTTCCGCATCCAAATATCATTGCTGCTCCATGGGGTGTTCACCTGTTCCATATTATCACCACCAAACTTGGCAGCCCCTTTTTTCCAATTAGTGTCATCGAATTCCAATTTCATCCAGTTAGCTGCCGGCTTTACAGTAGTATAATTCCAGATAGATTGTTTTTCTTCTGCCGAGGGCACTACCATAACAACGGAGGAAGGATCCACTTCCTCAAAGTTTAATTCCCTAAAATAAATTTTCATAGCCGCCTTGAGCCATTTGTCCGAAGTACTGACTGTATCCTTGGATAACTTTTCTATTTCGGTATACAAGGCGTTGGATTCTGGCAATTCTCCCGCCCGTAAAATAGCGGCGAGCTTTATCTGTAAATCCGGACTGTTCAATAAGCCCGATTGAGCTAGGCTTTCACTGCTTTCTGGGGTGAGCGGCAATAAAGCCAGAGCGGCACGCTTCACGGCATAGGAAGTACTGTTCAACGCTCCAACAGCCACTTTGTTCGCCTCCTCATTGGAGCCATTAAGCGCACCCAACCCCTGTAAGGTCCATAGGGCATGTAAAGCTGGGGCATTAAGTCCACTTTTATTATTGTCCGCAGCTAGTTCTATCAAATCCGGTATAAGGGATACGTTCTTATTTTCAACTATCAAACGCTGAGCTGTAGTCCTCCAAAACATATTGTCGCTTTTAAGAGCTTTGAGAAGTTCTTTATCATCTTTAGGATTCAAGGACTTAATATCCTGGCCATCAGCATCCTCATGGGTAATTCTGTATATTCTACCATGTCCATAATCCCGTAAGGTGTTCTTGTGGGCATTGCCTTCTCCTTTGTCCGCATTCCAGATTTGGTTTTCCATACCACGCTTATCCGGGTTATGTTGAATTACCGGGTTGTACCAATCTGCGACCCACAAATTACCATCAGGACCTGTTTCTGTAAAAACCGGGGCGGTCCAGGCATCGGTACTGGCAAAAATATTACCTCCATCAACCTCCTTATACCCTGCCCCATCCTTTACGATTTTTGCTATATGTACCAAATGACCCGTAGGCTCACAAACATACATTTGATTCCAATATTCTTTGGGATAGTTCCTAGCGGTATAAAAATTGGCACCGGAAGCCGCTGTATACCCGCCACGCACATCAACCTGTTGTAAGGGAATGGTATCTACCGGACTTATTTCATAATGCCCTTGAATAAAATCGGCATTAACGGCCCATGAGGGAAGTTTATTTAAGTAGTTGTAATGCTTTAAGGGTATACCTACAAAACAACAGTGATTATTGTTGGCGGTAGATCCAAATACTTCAAAGTTTTCATTAAAACCCAATCCCCAAGTATTGTTGTTAAATTGTCCCACGGGTTCAAAATAAGAGCCATCTTTGGAAAATTTGTAGACCCCCATTTTAAATTCCACAGGTTTTCCCTGGAACTGATTTTCAAATCCGGAATAGCCTACGGCACCCCAGATCATATTATCCAATCCATAGTGTAAGTTTGATGGTCCTGCATGGGTGTCCCAAGTTCCGAACCCATCAAACAGAACAGTGGTTTTGTCCATTTTGTCGTCCCCATCCGTATCCTCCAAGAAAACCATATTTGGCGCCTGTGATACAATGGCACCTCCTTTTACCAAGGTAATGCCCGTTGTTAAATTTTGCTCGGTGGCAAAATCAGTAAAGGTATCTGCCCTCCCATCGCCAGTGGTATCTTCACAGATGGTAATCCTATCACCACCAACATCATTGGCCAATCCATGGGGATAATCCTTGGACTGTACTACCCAAAGTCTTCCCCTTTCATCCCAAGTAAAGGCTATTGGGTTAATAATATTGGGCTCAGCTGCATATAGCTCTGCCTTAAATCCTTCTGGAAGTTGAATGTGTTTTTGGGAATCCTCCGGACTCAAAGGGTTTTGTACCCGTGGGGTTTCACCTGTATAGGTCAATGGCGGAGGTGGCTCTTTTTCACCAGAACAACTAAACATGAAGACCATTCCACAACATAGTGGTAAAATGTAGGCAGTTATACTTTTCATTGTTTTCATTTTTAATTCTATAATTACTCTAATCAAGCCCCAATAGATTGACTTAATGATAGAGCTAATATTTTAGTCGCTCAAATTCGCGGACGATACTGGCTATAGGGGACTTTTTCACTTACATCCACTGTTCCGGCCTCCCACCCATCGGGAGGGGATAAAATTGCCAAAAACTCCAATTCTTCATCTCCTGCATTGAAGGTACCGTGGGCTACATTAGCCCCTATATAAACAGAGTCGCCCGCTTCAAGTAGCTGCATCTCATCTTCTACCCACTGTTCCGCGGTACCTTTAAGTACATAAAGAATTTCATGCATCGCCGGGTGCAGGTGAAAATTATGTCCACCTCCTTTGGGCATCACAACCTTCACCATATAGGAGTCGGCCTGTTTTGTAATCTGGGGATGAAAGTGCCAATGATGTACTCGCCCAATAGCCTTTTCTAACATTAGTTCCTTTTCCCTGACAAATTTCCAGTTCCTTTCCATGGGTTAACTATAGGGTCAATGCCTTAAATTCCTTGGTCAAATTGGTCAATGACTGTTCTACCCCCATTCTTTCCAAGGAAGACGCCCCCACAAAACCGTGCAGGCCTTTGCAATGTTCCAGAACGTATTTTACATCTGCAGGGGTATTGATCGGCCCGCCATGGGCCAATAAAAATGCATTTGGATTGGCCTTCTTTACGGCGTCCACAATTTTTTGCGTACGCTCCAGGGCATCATCCATAGAGGCAGTAGCATTAGTGACCCCGATAGAACCACCTACCGTAGTCCCAACATGGGCAATTATAGCATCCGCGCCCACATCGGCCATTTGTACGGCCTCTTCGGGTTTGCCCACATAAACTACAGAGAAGAGGTCCATTTTGGTAGCCAGATCCACCATTTCCACTTCTTTTTGAAAGCTCATTCCTGTCTCCTCCAATACATTTCTAAAATGACCATCGATAATGGAATGGGTCGGAAAATTATTGACCCCGGAGAACCCCATATCCTTTACTTTTCCAAGGAAATGCCACATCCTTCTCCTTGGATCACTTCCATGCACACCACAAATCACCGGAACCTCCTCCACTACAGGAAGTACTTCAAACTCTCCAATCTCCATGGCCACTGCATTGGCATCGCCATAGGCCATCATACCGGCGGTAGAACCGTGCCCGGACATTCTAAACCTGCCAGAATTGTAAATAATGATCAAATCTGCACCTCCCTTTTCTATAAATTTAGCGCTAATTCCCGTTCCTGCACCAGCGGCAATAATTGCTTTTTTTTGATCTAACACTTTTTGCAACCTGTCCCTCACCTCTTGTTTTGTATAAGGGTTTCCTTTCCCTGTCCATGGATTCGGCATATTCTTATATTTTATGATTAACTAATTTTCGACTAAAAATTATGTCAAGCAGTTATTTTATCTGTATATGAATTAACTTGAAAAGGCCCTTTCCCCCCTAATTCTCACACCATGTTGAAATCGTCTATTCTTTTGTGGCCATCAAAACTTATTGCCACAAAAAGGATACGATTTTACATATTGACCGATTAACTGCTTATTCCATAACAAATGTTGCAATTAATCTCTTTAAAAGAAATCTGCATTTCACCCAAAACCGACTGTTTAAAAACATATTTTACATTAATTAAGCACATAAATCGCATAATCAAGAGTGTTTTAGTACTGATCAGCCTACTGCATTTATTGGAAGGGGCAGAATCCAACCTGTATACTTTAGGGATTTTTAACAATTAAGATTTTGTTAATATAAAATTAGCGCTAAAAACGGTACTTTAGAAAGAACCTAAACACCACCCACCATTGCAGAATTCAAATACTTCCTTACAGTTAAAACCGCAATTCAAACTAAAAGGAATATATAAGTCCCTTCTAATTTGTTTTTCCATAACCGCTCTGGCCTTTTATGGCTGTTCCCCCAAATTATCCAACATAGCCCCTCCCATTGGGGGATTAAAAGAATTTCCAAATAGCGGCAATGGTATTTTGGAAGACAAGTGGTGGACTGCCTTTAACGATGAACAACTGAATATCCTAATTGATTCCGCCTTGCAGTCCAACCTAAACCTAGCCGCTACCTGGCAGCAATTCCTGTCGGCCAAGGCCGTAGTGGCCCGGGAAGCCTCCAACAAATGGCCACAGATAGAAGCCTCGGCGCAATCGGCCATTAATTTACCGGAACCCGATTTTGTGGGTGGTGAAAATACGCAATTGGGCCTCTCCGCCAATTATGAAATAGATTTATGGGGCCGCATAGGCACTGCTGTCCAAGCCGAGAAATTAAGAGCAGATGCAAGCCTTTATGATTACCAAACTGCCGCAATTTCCCTATCTGCCGAAATTGCAACAACTTGGTACCAACTCATAGCCGCGCAAAGGCAGTTGAAGATTACCAGGGACCAAATTGCCACCAACGAAGATATTATCAAACTAATACGGTCGCGGTTTGTGGGTGGTCAAATTAGGGCTGTAGATATTCTTAGGCAAGCCCAACTCTTGGAAAGTACCAAAGAACAAGAAATAATCTTTGAAACCAATGTGGCGCTTTTGGAAAATCAATTGGCAGTACTTTTAGGTAAACAGCCGCAGTCCAAGATAGTGTTTAAAACTGCCCAATTACCTGTTCTCCCTGCATTACCTGCAACCGGCTTGCCCTTGGAGCTTATTAGACGTAGACCGGACATACAGCAATCCTACGCCCAATTATTGGCCGCCGATAGGGATATGGCTTCGGCCGTAAGCAGTAAATACCCAAGATTATCCATAAGCGGAAGGGGACAGTTACGTTCCAATAGTTTTAAAAACCTCTTTGATAATTGGGCCTATACCCTGGCCGGAAACATTTTGACCCCCTTATTCTATGGCGGACAGCTAAATGCCGAGGTAGATAGGACCCAAGCCGTAAAACAACAACGCCTTTTGGAGTATGGACAGACCACTTTGGAGGCATTTCAGGAAGTTGAAAATGGCCTGGTACAGGATGTAATGCAAAAACAACGGGTAGAAAATATTGCCCGACAATTACAGCTTGCCGAAAAAAGCAACCGCCAATTGCGAATAGAATTCTTAAATGGTTTTAGTCCCTATTTGGATGTACTCATTGGTTTGGACGCGGAACAGCAATTACGAAGGGATTATATACAGGCCCAAAGGCAGCTCATTCAGATACGGATTGGGCTATACAGGGCTTTGGCGGGTAGTTTTGAAACCGAAAGGGAATTAAGCAATCAATAGAAATAAGACTTTATGAGCAATAAAAAAATACTGTGGATATGTTTGGCAATTCTGCTGGGAGGCATTGCCATTACCACCTTAATTTTCTCTACCGAACCGGAAGCACAAACCGAAGGGGCAAGTATTGAAACGGCGATGTTGGTAGACGTAATACGGGTACAAAGTGGCACTTATAAACCAATAATAGTGGCTACTGGCAATGTACAGCCCGTGGAAGACGTTATATTAAGCCCGTTGGTTTCCGGGCAGATTATCCGAAGGGACCCTGCCTTTAGCCCAGGTGGCTTTGTAAAAAAAAACCAAGTACTCTTACAGATAGACCCCTCCGATTACAAAAACACCCTTGAACTAAGAAAGAGTGAATTACTGCAATGCCAGACTACCTTGGACACTGAAATGGGCCGACAACAAATTGCGGAACAAGACTTAAAACTTATAACAAACGATTCCCTTTTTGGAAGCGACCCACTATCTGAAGGTGAGCGCCAACTGGTATTGAGACAGCCACAGCTCAATGCCGTTAAGGCTACTATCCTAGGTGCCAAGGCCTCAATGGAACAAGCTCAACTAAATTTGGAACGAACTACCATTCGTGCTCCCTTTGATGCCCATATACTGAGTCAAAATGTTACCCGGGGCTCACAAGTTGGCCAAGGGGATAATTTGGGCCGACTTGTAGGCACGGACTACTACTGGGTTACCGCAACGGTACCAGTCTCCAAACTGCAATGGTTACGGTTTCCTGATAATGATACGGAAAAGGGAGCCATGGTCCATATTACCAATAGCACAGATTGGCCACAAGGCCTTTATCGAGAAGGCTACCTGGACAAACAGATAGGAGCGTTGGACGGGCAAACACGCTTGGCACGTATTCTCATCAAAGTTGCGGATCCCCTTGCCAAAAGTACCGCTCTTAAGGAAAAACCAAAGCTTATGATAGGCACTTTTGTGGAGGTCAACATCCAAGCAAACCCTATAGAAAATGTAGTGCGACTTAAAAGAGATTATGTACGAAGCAATAACACGGTTTGGGTAATGAAGGACGGGAAATTGGAAATTCGCGATGTAGATATTGAGTTGACCGATAATGAGTACGCCTATATACAGAGTGGCCTAAATGAAGGTGAACAGGTCGTTATTACTGATTTGAGTACGGTGAGCAATGGCATTGGGCTTAGGACCCGTTCTGCGGGAACTGAAAACGAAATGAAAGAATAGCAAAGCCATGGAACAAAGGAAAACAAAAGACAATAATAAACCTAGAAGGGACGGGGCTATTGCCTATATGGCCAAAAACTCCATAGCTACCAATCTCCTAATGTTGGTTCTTTTGGGCGGCGGTATTTTCACCATGTTCAATATACAGAAAGAAGTCTTTCCGGAATTTCAACTCGATTTTGTAGAGGTATCCGTGGCCTACCCCGGTGCATCCCCTGCGGAAGTGGAACAGGGTATTCTGCAACCAGTGGAGGAGGCTGTCCGGGCCGTACAAGGCATCAAGGAAATTGTTTCCGAGGCCAATGAGGGATCGGGACAGATCAGCATTGAACTTGTGGCAGGCTCGGAGCGCATGAAAGCCTTCCAGGATATAGATCAGGCCATTAATCGCATACGTACCTTTCCCGACGATATTGAACAACCCGTTGTAAGCCTTCAATCGCGCCAACGCGATGTGCTACAAATAGGGCTTTATGGCGAGGCCGATATATGGACCTTACGTCAACTTGCCGAAAGGTTGCGCACTATCCTGCTAAACAACCCTAAGATTACACAGGTAGAATTGGGAAATGTACCGGATTATGAAACCCGTATTGAGATTCCACGCCACACCCTGCAAAAATACAATCTTACACTAGGACAGGTGGCAGATATTATTGAACAGAGCAGCAATGACGTACCGGCGGGGGCAGTACAAACCCAAAGCGGTGAAATATTACTCCGGATGCAGGAACGCAAACAGTGGGCGGAAGAATATGGAAATATCACCATTGTCTCCTCTCCATCCGGTGCCAACCTAGCCCTAAAGGATATTGCTACCATAACCGATGGTTTTGAAGAAGCCGGATTTCACGGTCAGTTTAATCAAGAAAACTATGTTGAATTGCGGATCTTCCGCATAGGGGACCAATCCCCTTTGGAGATTGCAGATGCCGTGGAGCATATTATGGAAGATTTCCAACTTCCTCCAGGCATTAATTACCGAACAGACAGCAATAGAGCCGCAGATTATAGGGAACGACTATCACTATTGACCGAAAACGGTATTCTGGCCATTATTATTGTACTTATCATCTTAACGCTTTTCCTAGAGTACCGTTTGGCCTTTTGGGTAATGATGGGCATGACGGTTTCCTTTGTTGGAGGTATGATATTGCTACCTATGATCGGTATCAGTGTTAATATGATTTCCATGTTCGGTTTTTTGGTGGTATTGGGTATTGTAGTGGATGATGCCATTGTGGTGGGAGAAAATGTGTACGAATACCGTCAAAAGGGGTTAAGCCCCATAAAAGCCGCTATTGCAGGAACAAAAGACGTTTCCCTGCCGGTGGTCTTTAGTATCATGACCACCATCATCGCTTTTGTACCCTTGCTATTTATGCCCGGGGAAACCGGTAAATTCTGGCAGCCCTTACCAGCAGTTGTAATTGTTATTTTAGCGGTCTCCCTGTTGGAAGCCTTATTTATTCTTCCTTCCCATTTGGCACATCTCAAAAAAGAAACAAACAAAAATAAATGGGTCCTTAAACTTGAAAGTTGGCAACGTTCTTTTGCCAAAAGCTTTGATCGTTTTGTTGAAAATCATTATCGCCCTCTGCTCGACTTGTGTTTACAATATCGATATATTACCCTTAGTGCGGCGGTGGCACTTTTGCTCATCGTTGGGGGCTTTGGCTATAGTGGCCATATGGGAATGATCATGATGCCCGAAGTAGCGGCGGACGAAATAGAGGCCGGTGTTCGTCTTCCGGTAGGCACTACACCAGATCAGGCTGCCAAGGTAGCACATGCCATTTCCAGTTCTACACAACGTATGTTCGAGGAGCACAATCTCTATGAAGTTGCCGAGGGAATCAAAACCAATGTACGGGGACAGAACTTTATAGACGTCGAAATTGTGATGTTGCCGCCAGATCAACGAGACATCACTGCAGGAGAGGTTATTGCTTTATGGCGTGATAATATTGGGGATATTGAAGGAGTGGATCAAATTACATTTGAGGCAGAAAGAGGTCCTGGTGGTGCCAGACAGGCTATAAGCATAGACCTCAGCCATTCGGACATCAATGTTTTGGAAAAGGCCAGCGCAGCCTTTGTAGAACGAATGAAGGCTTTTTCCAACACCCGAGATGTAACCGATAATTACAATAAGGGGAAAATGCAGTTCGACTTTAGATTGTTGCCCCAAGGTAGAAATTTGGGACTCACCTCGGACGAGGTGGGGCGACAAGTACGCGATGGTTTTTTTGGTGCCCTGGCAATGAGACAACTAAGGGGAATGAACGAAATAGAGGTTCGGGTAAAATTGCCCCTTGAAGAACGTAAGGACATACAAAACTTGGAAAATTTCCTTATTCGTACCCCTGATGGAATTGAAGTTCCCTTAATGGATGTTGTAGAAGTAAGGCAACGGGAAGCCTTCACCAGTATCAATCGCAGGGATGGAAGGAGAATTGTCAATGTAGGAATGGATGTAGAACCGGCCAATACAGTTACTAGGGTCATCAACATGGTACAGGAAGAAACCCTCCCTCAACTACGTGCCGATTTTCCGGGTATTACATGGAGCTTTGAAGGTAGTCAGGCAGATATGAGGGAAAGCACCAACACCCTTAGGGCAGGCTTTACTATAGCTATGGGCCTGATATATGTTTTACTGGCCATAGCCTTTAGCAGTTATACACAACCCTTGATTGTCATGACCGCCATTCCCTTTGGAATAGTTGGGGCCGTAATAGGGCATATCTTGTTGGGATACGACCTGTCATTGGTTAGTTTAATGGGCGTAATAGCCCTTTCCGGGGTTGTTGTGAACGATTCTTTGATTATGATAGATTATGCCAATAAACGCAGGAAGGAAGGAAATCCTATTTATACTTCCATCCATGAGGCGGGAATTAGAAGGTTTCGCCCCATTATCCTAACCACCATGACAACCTTTGGTGGTCTGGCACCTATTATCTTGGAAACTTCCAGTCAGGCCTATTATTTAATTCCCATGGCCATTTCCTTGGGATTCGGAATTGTATTTGCTACGGCCATTATATTGGTTATTGTGCCCTGTCTATACCTAGCCTTGGAAGATATTAAGCTATTGATAAATAAAGGAAGGACCGTAAAACAAATGGATGTTTCCAAAACTCCAAAAAATGAAGATCCGGTACTTGTTGACAAATAGAAGAAGTTGTGAGTGAATTACCAGTAGAAAAATAAACCCTTTAATAAATATACGGTAGAGCCCACATTAATTCGGCATCCTGATGAGGGCCCTTAAGCCATTTTACAAGAAAAAGACCATACTTATTAACTTGGTTCTCAGATCAACAGTAATTGCGTAGGCTGTTTATTTGGCAGAAGAATTAATTACTGGCATCTTCTGCCTCAATTTCCTTAAACAAATCCACCAGCACTTTGTCCGATAAAGGCTTGGCTATAAAATCCTTTACCATAGAATACTCATTGGCCTTTTCTAAATCGTTGGAATCTATTGAGGAGCTAACAATATAAATCATGGGATATTTATCCAAGGACAACTTGGTAAATTCATCCAAAAACTCCCATCCATCCATGACGGGCATATTTAAATCCAAAAACAGAATATCTGGCAGCTCTTCGCCAGAGTTCACCATGGCGACCAGATTCTCCAATGCTTCTTTTCCATCTTCATGGACCATTATATTAGAGCCAAAGCTACAATTGTAATTTAAAAGCACCTTAGTGCCGTAAACAAAAATGGGGTCATCATCAATAATACATATTGTCTGGATCTTCATACGCTAAAAATTGTAAAATAAAACAAGTTAACCACCCTCAACTATTTATGAATAGCGCAATAAAATTAACGCATAAACTACATTAGCGAACGTAACATTATTGTAATTCCAGTGGTCCTAATTTGGGTAAGTTTATGTGGATAACAAAGTACTATTTTTCCTATATCAATTTTTATTACAAATGTAAGAAAATAATCGTAAAACAATGTGATGCCATAAGGATGTTATAGCCACATTGATCCTTAACCAAGAAAGAAGGTTCATCTACATGTCTTCCTAGAAGCCAATTAGTTAAAAAGCAACAAACATCCTTATCCATAAATGGCCGTTGAAAACGTTACAAATTCAGGTTTATGCTATCCTTACCTAAAGCATCCAAGCTAATTGACCCTGGCACAATCCCTTGCACACTATCAATCCCTATAGGCTTATCTATTAGTTGCTCCAATGTATCCCTTATTTGTAATCGCAAGAGATATGTGGTATCCTGTTTTGCATATTCATAGGCCTTTTTGGCACTTAAATCACTATAGGGCATACATGGGAAATAGTCAAAATGATACTCAAAGTTTGTCAGTAATGGCCTTTTCCAGTAACTTAAATTCTTAAATATGGAAGCCACAATAGGTAGGGCCGTATTGGCCCCTGAGCCCAGTCTTGTTGTGGCAAACTGAACCCTTTTATCAAAGGTTCCCACCCATGAACCAACAACCAATTCTGGGGAACAACCTATAAACCATCCATCCCCATTATTTTGTGTGGTACCCGTCTTACCTATTAAATTATAGGGAATTTCGTAGGTCTTTAATCGGGCTCCAGTTCCTTCTTCCACTACCTCTTCCATCATTTTTTGAAGGTCCTTAATGTTTTCTACGCTGGCTACTCTTGCAGTATATTTAGGTTTGGCCTCATAGAGTATATTACCCAGCTCATCTTCAATTCGGTCTATAGCGTAAACTTGTACCCCATTGCCGCCATTGGAAATACTGGCGTATGCGGTTGCCATTTCCAACAAACTTATATCCGCGGTTCCCAGGACTATGGAGGGCACTGGGGGTAGTTCAGATTTTATGCCCATCAAATTTGCTTGGTCCAAGACCTTATCCATGCCTGTATGCAACTGTATCGCCACCGACACGGTATTTATTGAATTGGCCAAAGCACCGTGCATACTATAGCTGCCGCCATAGTTATTATTGGAATTACGGGGACTCCAATTATCATACTCCTTATAAGAAAGTCGTTTATTATTATAATAGTCACAGGGTTCCTCTCCTGATTCCAGGGCTGCCAAATAGGTTATAGGCTTAAAGGTAGAGCCTACTTGTCTTGGGCTTCTGATATTGTCTATCTGACTAAATCCATAGTCGATACCCCCAACATACCCCAATATCCCCCCAGACCTACTGCTCAACACTACTACTCCAGCATGAAGCCTATTAATGCTCTGTGCAATAGAATCCACAAGGCTTAGCATACGGTCTTCATATCCCTTACCGATGACCCAGTATTCCCTATTGCGCTTTTTTTGTACAAAGGAATCAATTTCCGCCTCCGATCTCCCGTTTTGACGCATTTGCACCACTTCCTTAGTGTCTTCAACAATTTTTCTCAACAAAGCTTCTTTTCCTCCCTCCGTGGTGGCGGCAGCCCAATGGGTATCCATTAGTTTTTGAAGCCGTACCAACTGATCTTGCAAGGCCGATTCCGCATATTTTTGGATATTGGTATTCAGTGTGGTATAGATATTAAGCCCATCAGACTCCAGATCGTAAATATGTCCGTCCGGGGCAGGGTTCTCGTTGGCCCATGTGGAAAATTCAGTCGCCACATAATCTTTAAAATACGTGGAGAGGGAAGATATTTTTCTTGGAGGCTGATAGTTGAGCTCCAAAGGGGATTTGGCGGCCTCATAGGCATCTTTTGTGATATAGTTGTATTTTCTCATTTGGGACAACACCACATTCCTTCTATGTTCGGCGCGCTCCGGGTTCCTCCTTGGGTTATAATATGAAGGTGCCTTGAGCAAGCCTACCAAGGTGGCACTTTCCTGTAGGGATAATTCCTCTGGCAACTTATTAAAAAACCGATGGGCAGCCTTTTCAATACCGTATAGATTTTCCCCAAAGGAAACCGTATTGAAATAAAGCAGCATTATTTCCGATTTATCATAAATAGCCTCTAACCTTTTTGCTATGAACAATTCCCTAATTTTATTGATGGGGGTCGACAGAAAAAATTGTTGCTCCCTACCAAATAAATTCTTCGCCACTTGTTGGGTGATAGTACTTCCTCCACCGGCATTCTGTTGTAAAATAATAGATTTGACCAAAACCCGTAAATAACTCCTATAGTCTATACCATCATGATCATAAAAACGGGCATCCTCTGTGGCCACCAGGGCGTTTCTTAAAGTTTGGGTAATTTGTGAACTATCTACATTAGACCTATTTTGGAGGTAATAAAACCCTATAGGCTCTTTATTACTGGCATATATGGTGGAGGTAACAGGGTTTTTCAATTTTTTCAAATACGAGCTTGAAGGCAATTTCCCAAAAGCCCCCAAGTAAATACTAAGAAACAGCAAAAACAAACTAAAGATACCTGCCAAAAAAACATATAGAATAGCCTTATATGGATGATTCCATATATAAGTAAGCAGCTTTTTTGACCAATTTCTTAGTCTAGTCCATATGGTCCTTAATACTTTGACTATCATCGGGCAGTTTTACATATTTCCTAAAAAGAATAAAATAAAAATAAACACTATTGCAACAACAAACGGCCATTTTTCATATAAAATTGCCACGATCCCTAAACTGCATACGTATTGCTCACAATAAGATTATAGAATCCTACTGCCAACAATTGCAACTTTAGGGAAGTGACGGGGAAATAAAAAATTACACATAGATTTTCACCTATCCTGAATACCTCCAAATACGCCTTCCATGATATACATCAGAAAAATATATATTTACAACGAAATTGGCGTCCTTAAATTCAAAATTACATTCTTGTTCTTTATCTTGCTGATTAATTGCTAATTAGCTATTGCCCCATTAGCAACCAAACCTACTGGAATTTTAAGATAATTTTGATTTTTGATGTTTATCTTTGCAATTTCCCAGTAAAACTATGGCAGGCAAAATAGCCTGATAGGCAGCGTATTTTTAGTTTGGGCACAGGCGATATAACTGTTAGGACAAAGAAGTTTATTTACATTTTATTGAATCCAATTTTATGATAACACAGGTAACAAGAGGAATAAAGATTTCGGTAAATACAAGTTTTGAAGGAACCTTCTTTAAGAATTACAAAATGCACTTTGCTTTTGGTTACACCATTACCATAGAAAACCAGAGCAAGGATTCTGTACAATTGACTTCCAGGCATTGGCGGATTTATGATTCCCTGAACGAGTTGGAAGTTTTGGATGGCGAAGGTGTGATCGGGAAAAAACCTGTTATATTACCTGGGGAATCGCATACCTACAGCTCGGGCTGTTTATTGGCATCTACCGTTGGGGCCATGAAAGGCCATTACAACATGGTTAGTATCAATAATTCCGAAAAATTCAGGGTATACATCCCAACATTTAAATTC
>CAXAVP010000081.1:0-17173 GCA_963972175.1 uncultured Arenibacter sp. | reverse complement strand
GTGTTTGATTTTTAATTTTCAACTAAAAAAAGTCATTATTACTGCTCTGATTCATCTTATACTTACTTTTGTTCCAGTTGTATTTTTTCCTGAAATCTCCTTTTCCACAGCGCCATTCTCCCTTACCCTAATAGGGCAGTACATCATTAAGAATATTGTAATTATTAGTGCCTTGCTTATGATTTATCAACGACCTTACAACAAGGTTTCCTAAATCAAAATTTAAAAAATATTCGCTAGCCAAAAAAACAAGGCTATAAATATTGCCTCTGCTCTTGAGAATACCTTAAATTAAAAATCCGTTATAGTCTTTGGGCATGTAATCTTTAAGGAAGATACCTCTCCACTGTATACCTTAGAACATGGCCCCAATAAATAGTATCAAACCAATTAAAAAGGCCCTACCATTATATGAGCCCTATGGGTCCCTGGATCCATAAGCCAAGGCATTCCCGGGGCATGGGGCTTATCGGGCAGGCCAGTAGATTCTGTAGTAGCAAACGGGGTATATATAACATATCTAAACTTAGCGTTTTGCAGTTCTCCCGTTTTAGTATCATAATCCTCCTCCTTTCCGTAATAAACATACATCATACTAGGTTCCTTGGGCATTTTCAATTTACCCGTGGCCACTTCCTTTTCACGAATTTTCTCTCGTTCTTCCCCAGAAAGACCTTTGGCGGAAAGTTCCCGACCACGAGCCATAAACGGTTCCATTTTTTTGGAATAACAGGCAACATTGATTCCTTTTTTGCTGGGGTTGTCTGCAATGCATACCAAATTATTGGTCCCTTTTCTCAAAACTACCAGATCTCCATCGCCATCATAACCATAGACCATAGCAGCATCCCGCTCCTTTTCTGGAACAGGCAAAACAGCCGTTTTGATCTGAATTTCCGGTGGAAGGATATCAATTTTTGTTTCTTGGGCCACTGTTGGCCAAACCATAAACAACAATAAACCTAAAAATACCTTTTTCATATGTAGCTGATTTTATAATGTATTCTGTTAATTGTTTAAAAACAAGCGCCTCCATAAAGGACTAGTAAATAGCACCCTAGATACAACCGGTACTTAAAGATAGAAAATATGAAAGCATTTGCTCTTATAAACAACGAATATTTTAGTCTATTGAATTGGACATATATAAAGGTAAACCCTAAATTTACGTACTCAAATTATAATCATAGTATACATGACCTTAAACGAGTTTCTAAGTATCCTTAAAAAATCACCAGAGGAAATTTCTTTTAGTGATACCATTGCCACAATAGATAGCTACTACCATTTTTCACCATCTGTCTTTACCAATGGTACTGTTACCAATAAGGCTGGCGAAAACGCCGGATCCTGTAAAATATTTTCATTTGCCAAGCTGCATACATTAAGTAAAGAGGAAACCTTGGCCTGTTTTGGTTCCTTTTACAGAGAAGATGTTTTGGGCAATCCAAATGGGACAGACCATCAAAACATACGGAATTTTATGATTGGCGGCTGGGAAGGAATTACCTTCGAGAATGAAGCCCTTAGCGCAAAATAAGTAAAAGACTGAGTAAATAGCCCAGCCTTCCTAGTGCCTGGCGTTACCCATTACTGGATTTTGGAAGCCGCAGCCCTATCCAAGAACAGGGTAGTATCCTGATGTGTTCTAAGAATAGAAGCAGGACAATTTGTATCTATATCGTTATACAAGGCATTGTAAACAGCCTGTGCCTTTCTTTCATCGGGTACTACACAACTAATGGCCCTACAGCCCATTATGGCAGGAATGGTCAAGGAAAGAGCTTGTTTAGGCACATCGTTCAAGGTTGGAAACCAGCCTTCCCCTAACTGTTGATTCCTGCAAGCCTCATCCAAGGCTACCACCTTCACCAATTTGGGATCCTTAAAATTGGCAACTGCGGGATCGTTAAAGGCTATATGTCCGTTTTCCCCTATGCCTATACAGGCGATATCTATGGGGTGTGAAGCAAGCGCCTTTTCGTACCTTGCTATTTCAACTTCAAGGTCATTGGCATCCCCGTTGAGAAAATATATTTTTTTGGGCACTACCTGATCCAATATGCGCTCTTTGAGGTACTTTCTAAAACTGGCAGGATGTGAATCGGATATTCCCTTGTACTCGTCCAAATGAAAGACTGTTATTTTTCCCCAATCAATTTCCTTGGTCTGCAAGGCCGCTAAAAATGAAAACTGCGACGCTCCCGTAGCCAATATAAGATTGGCCCCTCCCCTTTCGTCAATGGCCTTTTTTAATTTTTCGGCCACGTAATTGGCAGCTGCTTCTCCCATTGCCATTGTCTCTCCATAGATTTTTACAGCCAAATTTCCGATTTGAAATGATTTTTCCATTGTTTCTTATTTAAATAAATTCTATTATGGCGAACCAGGTGGTAATGAGAGCAAAAAGAATTACCGCCACCAATCCCAAATTTAATTTTAACGCGGCCTTATTACTTCCCATTAGCTTACCCTTGTTGATTAGAACAAACATAGGTATGGCCACCGCTGGGAGAATACAGGCCTGAAAAGCTTGGGAAAAAACCATAAGGGCCGGGGGCCTTTCATCCAAAAAAACAGTGCCAAAAGCAAATAGCAAAGCTCCAAATATTAGTACTCTAGAGGTAGTAGAGTGGATATTTCTAGGTTTTCCTCTATAATCTGCCATCAACCAGGGGGCAATCAATACTATGGGAAAAATAGTGGAAAGTCCCGCTCCAGTAATCCCTACTATTAGAACAAAAGCGGCCACCTTGCCCCCAAAAGGTTCAAATAAGGATATCATCTCTACTGTATTCTCCAATCGCATACCGGAAACATAAAGGGTCCCGGCAGCGACCGCCATTATAATTCCACTCAATAAAAGCATCATAAAAGCCGATACAAAGGCATCGTTCTTTTCTTTTTTTAAATCGTTTATTCCCCACCCCTTCTCGGCTACAACGGTACTCCTCATTACAAAGACCGCAGCCGAACAGGTGGTACCTGTAATAGCCGCAACCAATCCAAATGCCCCTGGCGTATCTGGAATACTGGGGACCATACCGGAAACGATATCGGACAACTCCGGCCGTACCATAACAAAAGCCACCACAAACGACAGCCCCATTAAAATAACCAAAACGGTCAGTACCTTTTCAAAAGCCTGATAACGGCCAAACCATAAGAAAAATGCCAGTAATACAACAAAGAACAATATGATATACCCACGGGATACCACAAGCCCTCCATATGCAAGGCGCAGCCCTTCCTGTACCAGATCGGCCACGATTCCCATTACACCCATGAGCGCCAACAGTTCACCAATTATCAGCACCAAAATAATATAGAGCGACAATAACCAACCCCATTTAAACTCGCGCTTAAAATTATATAGGGCAGTCCTACCTGTCACCAAGGTAACCTTCCCATAGGCCACCATTAAAATATAGGTGAAAATACAGGAGAGTACCAATGCCCAGAAAAGACCCATACCGTATTCTGCACCCGTTTTTGCCATGGTGGTTACACTTCCAGTACCAATATTGTACCCTATTAGAAAAAGCCCAGGCCCTACAGCACTCAGTGCCAGTACTATTTTTTTGCTTATCGATTTATTTCCCATACAGCGGTTAAATCTTTAAAGGTTTCAACATTCTAATTTTTTCAGTATATATCCCCTAATGCCGCTATGATTCATCTTTTGAATAAACCAATTTTCCGGCCACATAGGTTTTATGAATGATCATTTTATTATTTTCTAACCTAAAAAGCACCAAATTGGCCTGCTTGCCTTGGGCAATTTCTCCCAAATCATGCAACAATAATAACTGTGCTGGATTTGTGCTTGCCATCTGAACCGCCTCTTTAATACCGCATTGGGTATAGTCCATAATTACCCCTATACAAGCACTAATGGGGGATGCTGCTCCGGCCAAAACATTTTCCTTGGGTAATTTTACTACATTGGGGGTGAGCAATAAGCTGCGCTCTCCACGGATATACTCCCCGGGTGGCAGACCGGCCAGGTCCAGGGCATCTGATACCAAGACAGTTTTGTCCGCCCCCTTTACCTTATAAAAACTCCGTACCTCCTCCTTGGTCAAGTGAAAACCATCTGCAATAATACTAGGGGTAATTCGATCGTCCGACAGTTGTGGCCAAATGGGGTTGTGGTGCCTATTGATCTCGTTGGCACAGCCATTGCCCAAATGGGTGGCCATTTTTGCCCCTGCATCAACGGCAGCGGTTATATCTTCTGCCGATCCGTTGTGGTGGCCAAGTGAAACCGTAACACCTGTAGCAACACAATTGCGTATAAAGGAAATAGCTCCGTCCAATTCCGGAGCCAGGGTAATTAACCGTATACCATAATTTGCGGCTTCTTGAAGTTCCTTGAACTCTTCCCAATCCGGATTTTTAATGTACTTCTCCAAATGGGCGCCCCTAAACCCTTTTACTGGTGATATATAAGGTCCCTCCAAATGAAATCCGGGAATAGATTTACCTATTTCAGGGTCTTTTTTCGCCTGGGCCAGTATGGCAAAATTCTTCTTCATCCTTTCCAAATCGCTGGTGATAATTGTAGGGAAATAAGAGGTGACTCCCGCCTTCCACAAGGCCTTAGTTGCTTTTCTAACGCCCTCCACACTAAGGTCGGGGCCAGAAAAATCTACCCCCATATATCCATTGATCTGAATATCTATCAGGCCTGGGGCAAGGTACATATCAGAACTATTCCCATCTTGGATTTGACGGGAAATAGAAGCTATTTTTCCATTGGTTATCCCTAGGGCCACCTCTTCCCCATCAGAGTACAGTATCCCTTGAACCTCACTTTTCCCATCATGCTGTGATATGCCCAAATTAACCAATAGGGAAATTGCCATAATTGATATACGCTTTATTTTCATGATAATTTATTCTATTAATAAGGCTTATAGCCTTTCATTTGATCCTACGGATTTTTATATTTCTAAACCATGCATCGTCCTTATGGTTTTGTAGGACAATATGCCCCTTTCTTTTTTCCAAAAACCCTGGATAATCCACGTACTTGCTTTTCTGGAACACGGAATCCAAGTGCCGGGAACCAAATTCATAGGCAACTACCTTGTTTCCGTTCAACCAGTGTTCCACCCGCTTGTCATTTACTACGATTCGACTGCAATTGAATTCCCCCGCAGCCCTAACACTGGAATTTTTCGGAGCTATCATATCATAAAGACTTCCAGTGTACTGGTAGGGCTTTAGTTTTCCTGCATAAAGTGTATCCCTATCGTCCAATAATTGATATTCAAAACCAAGGGCTGAATATTTGGAACCATACTTCTGGGATATATCTTCGGATACATTATATTTTAAACCTGTATTTCCTCCTTTTAAAACCTTCCATTCAAAATACAGTTCATAATTATCAAATGTCCCTATCGTTATCAAATCCCCTCCCTCTACAGGCACTCCATCTGGCCTGGCTGGAACTTTTTCACTGTTCAGTTTTCGAATGGTGCCATTTTCTATTTTCCAAAATTCGCCTTGTACTTCTGACCTTCCCAAACTTCGCCAACCTTGGAACGAAACCCCATCAAAAAGGAGCTCCCATCCCGCTTTTCTCTCCATCTCGGTAAGCACAGGGTAACCTTGGATTACTTTGTCCGCTTCAGCCGTTTTTTTACTGTTCACTTCCTTGCAATTTGCACATAAACCTATAAGGACAAGAGAAATTATTATTGTTGAAAATTTGAACGATCCCAACATTCCTTACGTATTAATGGGCTCCCATTTTCCAGTGGTTACCGATTTATGCATCGCTTCCAAAACAGCTATACCATGTACAATGCTTTCATGGGAACGGGGCTCCTTACCTGTACTGAACATGGTTACCATATCCACATAATTTTTATCAGGGTCTATCTTTTCGGCCTTGGATTTCAATTCAACCACCCCTTGTTCTGTTTCCACAAAGGTTTGCCAGCCATATTTTTTAGAGGTTATGATCAGAGTCGCCATCATCCCGTTTTCAAATACCAAACTGGCCGTGCTATTTAGATTGTCCTTTTTATTGACGTTGACCCTGGCGGATACCACTTTTTCATCAAATAAATAAATTAGGGGCTCCACCATATGAACACCGTAAAAATAGATTCCGCCATAAATGGAATTAATATCGGCTTTGCCATAACAGGTTACCTGATTAATGTTGCCCATTTCTTTCAATTGTTCGCGCATATTATCATTGGCGTAACTATGGGCTATAGAGCTGTAAGAGGTTATTGGAGTGCCAATTTTTTTTGCCAATTTTAAAAAATCCTTGGCCTTATCACTACTGTAGCAAAAGGGCTTATCTATAAATGTAGGTATTCCGGCCAATACAAAAGGCCTGGCCGCATCTAGATGCAAATTGCCGTAACGGTGATCCACAATGAGGGCATCAATATGGCCCAGCATTTCCTTGGGATCCTTTACTATAACAGGTATTCCCGCTTCCTCTTTGGCCTGTATGGCAAATTCCTCCTTTTCTCCCCAGACGTATTTTACTTCCCATCCAGGAAATTTCTTGTCTATGTTAAACATTTTCCCAAAGCCCCTGGTATGTGAATTTTCGGCTCCTATAATCCCTATAACCTTGTTTTTCCTAACTAGGTCTTTGCCGCTCTCCCCCTGTGATAACAAAGGTGTTGGCAAGGCCAATACCAAGGTTGAATATGCTGCTCCCTTGCCGAGTTTCCCCAAAAACGATCTTCTATTTGCCATTTGTATTTTATTTTAATTTCATTTCCCATCCTTTTTCATAAGAACGCCCCCATAAGCTCTGTGCCTCCCTGTCCTTTAGTATGTGTCCGTTGGAGGGGTCTATGTTTAGGGAACGGCCGGTGCGCTGGGCAATATTGCCCAATTGTACCAACAAGGTACTCTTATGTCCAGAATCTATATCCGCATTGAGACTTCCTCCATTTTGGATAGCATTGAACATATTCTGAATATGCAGGGCATCCAACAGTTCGGCAGGATTGGTCTTATTTCTGGGATCTATTATTTGAGTATTTTTAACCTCCTTAATTAGCTTACCATCCAAATCAAAAATACTATAGCTATTGCCCCCAGGAATGAGTAAACTACCATTTTCCCCATAAAACATAACGCCAACTGAACTACCTTCTATATTCTTTCCATTGCAGCTCCTACCTTCCCAAGACATGGACATTCCTTGGGCAAAATCAAGATTAATAATTTGGGTATCGGGTGTCTCCCAGTCGTCCTCATACCTATACCTACCTCCATTGGAACTCACCCTGACCGGATAGTCTACTTGCATTCCCCATCGCAACAAATCAATCATATGGGTACCATTGTTAAGTGCCTCGCCCGTTCCCCAGTGCCATAACCAATGCCAATTGTAATGAACAATATTATCCTTATAATCTGTTCTCGGCGCCGGGCCCTGCCATAGGTCCCAATCCAGCCAATTGGGTACCGCTACTTTCTTCCCTACACCTATGGATTGTCGATTGTTGGTATACCAGCCTTTTCCGAAATATACACGACCAATAGCTCCATCTTGCAGCGCCTGTATTCCTTCTACCACATTGGGCCAGGATCGTCTTTGGTTACCCATCTGTACAACCTTGCCATACCTCTTGGCCGCCTGTACCAGAATTTCCCCTTCATTGGGGTTGTGACTACAAGGCTTTTCTACATAAACGTGTTTTCCCGCCTGCATTGCCAAGAGGGAAGCCGGAGCATGCCAATGATCAGGGGCCGCTATAACAAGAACATCAACATCCTTGCTCTCCAAAGACCTCCGAAAATCACCATAACTTTTGGCTTCATTGTTTTGACGTTGTTTTATGGCCTCAAGACATTTTACAACAGCTCGACTATCTACATCACAGACATGGATTACCTCCGCATTGGGCTGACTGGCAAAGTTTTGTGCCAAGGCCTTTCCCCTGCTATTTACCCCCATCATGGAAATATGTATACGGTCATTGGCCCCAATAATACGGGCATAACTCTTAGCGCTAAATTGGGGTAGCACTCCTGCGGTGGCAATAAAGGCCGAACTGGCAGCTGTTTTCTTAATAAAACTTCTTCTTGAATTTAAGTTGGTCTCCATGCTATTTGGATTTAATGTTTAATACTGAACTGGGTGTTGTCTTGGACAACAAACCGCCTAATACAAATCGGAAAATTCCAACCAAAGGTTATTTATTTCCTCGTCCGATATCTCCCCTGAGCATATAAGGGACCTAAACGCAAAACGGGCAGACTCCCCCTTCTTTAAGCTTAGGTTCATTGCCTCTTTGCCTTCCGAAAAGACCTCTTGTCCCAAGGGGTTTACGGCAAACAGTCCATACCCCCTTGCATGCCAATATGCAGGGTAGCCCGGATTTTTTTTATGGTCCATTATCACCACAGCCACTTTTTCATCCTTGTATTTCCCGTATAGCTTCATCCATTTGGCTCGTGTTCCCCACACCTCTTCCCCAGTTATTCCTTCACTACTTAGATAATCTCCGGACACCAAATTATTGCCTATTACCTTATCGGGTTCCGGTTTACCATCAGCATCGGTCAAGGTAAGTGGTCTATCAGATGGCAATTCCAATTCGCGACTCACCCGTATGGCGAACATACCTTCCTTGGTATCGTTAAAAACGATATCCTCCTGGGCCGTCAGGGTACTCATCCAGTCGATTATTCTAATGGCGCCCCTATCCATAAAGTGAAAACTGATATCTTCTTGAATTTGGATTTTGCCGCCACCTTCCCAATTGGTTTTAACCTTTAAGGTTGCCTGATCACCATCTACATGGGAGCCAACCACCTCTTGATGCCGTATGATACCGCTAGAAGCCTTTCTGTCCTCTGGTGTAGCTTCTGAATGTCCCCAGTAATCAATACCGTTCACGTCCCCATAATTCATCCACATTCCTATATGGTGGGGATGGTCCGCTCGTTCCCCCTTTTTCGGTTTAAGTGGGTATTTTCTGGTAATTTCTGTTCCTTCCGCTGTTACAATGGGCCAAAGACAGGGCTTCATTATATTATCAGGATAGATATATGAAGTAAAAAGGTCTTCCCCAAAATAAACATCCACTCTCTTTTCTGAACTTTTATCCTCTATTCTAACACCCGTCTTATCCGTAGCAGTTATTGGAGTGTCCTTTTTCTTATCCTTTTTCACTTCACCACAAGAGATAAACGCAAAAATCAAAAACGTGCAAATGGGAATACTTACCTTCATTCTTTATAGTTTAATATTATTGGTATTGAAAATTAATATAGTAGTCTACATTCTCTTTAATGATAATATCCAAGGGTACAAATTGTACCGATTCTGGTAATTTTTTATAGACAAAAAAATCAAACAGCACCTTAACGGCAGTTACTCCTTGAAAAATCGGTCTTTGTGATATAATATAGTCTATATGCCCCTTTTTTAGTTCGGATATATTTCCGGGAACTGTATCAAAACCAACCACCTTCATATCCAGTTCGTGCAGCGCGTGATACCTGGAGATCAAATGCGCCCGGGAGTTGCTAACAAAGACCCCTTTTATCCCTGGGTTTTTTATATAGTATTTTGTAAGCTCCCTGTTTAACTCGCTCTCCACAGTAGTAGGAATGGTAATAGAGCTTATCTTTCCGCTACCTTTGCCCTCCTTAGTCTTAAAGAATTCCTTAAAACCTTTTTCAACAATGGAGGTATGGGCACTATTTTCAAGGCCTTTTACAATATGTATTATGAGAATATCATCTGAAGGACCCAAAATAGAATTCAATAATTTTCCTGCTATAAATCCACTACCCTTTAGGTGCGGGCCAATATAACTGAGGTTTTTTCTATGGGCTATATTGGCGTCTATAAAGACATAGGGAATATCCCTTTCTTCCAACTTATCTATAAAAGTGAGACTTTCCTTTTCAAACAAGGGTGCCAGAATTACTCCACTGGGGTTTCTTTTAAGAATGGCTTCGGCCATTTTCACAAAACTTGCTTCATCAAACAAACTGTATTCAAAGGCTTCCAATTGCATTCCAAAATCCCTATGCCCCTCTATGGCCTGGGCAATTCCCTTCTTGGGCAAGGTCCAATAGCTGTCAGGAGACCTCGCTTCAGGCAGTAGGCTGCAAACCATAAATTGCTGTCCCAAAGCCAAAGTTCTCGCCAATAAATTGGGGTTAAAACCTAATTCCTTTATTGCCTCCTCAACCTTCTTTTTTTTGGCTTCGGACACCTTGCCTCTCTTATGAATCACCCTATCAATGGTCCCTATGGAAACATTGGCATAATTTGCCAAATCCTGAATTGTAGTTTTCTTGTTCTTAGCCATTAAAAGTGGAGTTATAATCACATGACTACAAACTATTTAAAAAAGTGTGTAGGCACACAAATATAACTAAATAGATAACATTTTAACAAAATAACCATAAAATACGCAACATA
Source organism: uncultured Arenibacter sp. (assembly GCA_963972175.1). Lineage (GTDB taxonomy): Bacteria > Bacteroidota > Bacteroidia > Flavobacteriales > Flavobacteriaceae > Arenibacter. The sequence continues at coordinate 6,744 of CAXAVP010000081.1, read as the reverse complement.
AAACTTTATATAACTAAAAAAAATGTGTAAGCACACACTATAAATTAGCATTTATAAAAAAGTAAAAAAGCCCCTAAAAATTCTCTACACCATCATATTAAAAACGACTGTCTTATTAAAGCGCCTTGCGTATGCCTATGAACATAAACACAAACAAAGTGTAGACAACGAACAGGGGAATAATATAATCAACCAGACCCAAAACCAACATGAGGGCAATAAGCAACAATTGAAACCCAAGTCCAAAGGTAGACACCAATGTCATAAACCAATTAGGAATCTCACCTCCTTCGGAGGCCCTTGGGTCCAACAAATAGATTATTCTATCGAAATTTCCATATAAAGTTTTATACCACCAAAAAAGCACATCCACGTTGCTCTGCAATTCACCATCCAAGGCTACTGGGGCAGTGGTTTCAAAAACCCTACTGGTAACATCCCCTTTAAACCTATTCCTTAGAATTACATAATAATAATTATACAAGGTCCCCTGTAGTTGCATACCGAAAAGGGCAAGAAGAGCCATCACCAATTTAGCATCCGTAGTGTACCAAATTACCAGAAACAGAAGGATATTAAGCACTATATCGCTTACAGAATCCAAATACCTACCTGTATACGAAGGCGTATTTTTTAGCCTGGACAATTCGCCATCAGCAGCATCCAAGATCGACTTAAGAATTAAAAAAAAGGCTGCCGCCCAATAGTAAGCAAAAAATATACACCAAATGGCAAGCAGGCCAGACATAAAAAATGCTATGGTCACATGGATAGGGGTAACACTTGTTTCTTGTAAGCCACTAGCTATACACCTGGCAATATATCTTCCATAATCTGAAAGATCCAAAAAAGTATGGTTCTTTGGTAATTTGGACATTGCCTCTTTTTTTTACAGCCCCTTAATTGATTGAGCTAGCAAAATCAATTAACAGCCCCTATTTAACCTTTTATAAATATACGATTAAAAAAGCTGGCGGCCTATAAGCGTACATAACAAGGTGGCAGGCACAAATTGCCATTTCCCTATAAATCCCATACTCCCCACTTTAGGCGTGGATCCAAGGCAGTTTTACCCTTCCAAAATTTCCATTTGTTGCAAAATGTCCTCCTCCGTAATTGGGTAAGGCTCCCCATCCACTATAGTCTTATACACATCTTCGAATAAATTGATGTAGGACGATTTTACCGACTTAATTTCAGACACCTGCTTTTCTCCGTCCTCGGAAAAAGTAATAAGCTTACCTGCCATTTTGGCTTCTTCTATACCAAACAATGGGTCGGCCGGACTCACACCCTCCATCAATTGTTCTTCCTGGATATTGGTTCGTTCTTTAATATAGCTACCCTTGGTTCCGTGAAGCACAAACGCAGGCAAAGGCTCTGCCACCATTAAGCTAGTAGTTAAAAACACTTGGAGACCTTTTGGGTACACCAAATGAACATTGGCATAATCATCTACCTTGGTATTGGGTCTAAATTCTGCTGTGTGTTTTGTCCATTCCAGCGGGCAACCAAAAAGTGAAATTGCCGAATCCAACAAATGTGGGCCCAAACCATATAGCACCCCTCCACCGGGGGCCGTCTCATTGGCAACTTTGTCGCTTATTTTTAGGCGGTATCTATCATACCTCATATGCACCTCTACCAAGCTGCCCAATTTTCCCGATTCCACAACGCTCTTAACCGAAAGATAATCGCTGTCATACCTTCTATTCTGATAGGCCATAATATGACGGCCTACCCTTTTTGCTTCTGCAAACAACTGCTGGGCTTCCAAAGAGGTTACGCAAAATGGCTTTTCTACCAATACGTGTTTATTGGCTCGCAGCGCTTTTAGGGCCAAATCAAAATGAGTCTGGTTTGGCGTATTGACCACGACCAATTCTATTTCCCCATCATTTAACAATTCCCCTACCGAGTCGAAGCTCTTTATGTTGGGATATTGTTCCTGAGCCCGTTTTTTGCTCCTTTCCACTACTGCCCTTAACTGAAAACCAGGATGCTCCCTTAAGAAGGGGGCATGAAACAAGGTCCCCGACATTCCGAATGAAAGAATTCCCGTCTGAATAACTTTTTTGGTCATAACATTGCGTTTTTTATAATAGTTGGAATGGTTTGCTGATATTTATATACCCCTGGAAATAAACAACTTTAGATCACCCCAAACTTGCCAAACTTTTTTCCAAGGTCTCTATTTTGGCAATGGCATCGGCCTCTTTCTGGCGCTCCAATGCTATTACTTGGGCCGGAGCGTTGCTTACAAAACGTTCATTGGAAAGTTTCTTACGCACAGAGGCCAAAAAGCCCTTGGTATACTTAAGTTCACCTTGGAGCTTCGTAATTTCCGCCTCCACATCAATTGCCCCATGTATTGGAACAAAATATTCGTTGGACTTAACCCTAAATGTAAGGGCCCCATCCAAAGCAGCATCAATATAGGTGATGTTGGAAACATTGGTCAATTTGGCTATGACTACGTCCCAATCCTTGGAAATACCACCATCGTTTAGCACGGACAATTCCAAGGTCTCTTTCATAGGTATATTCTTTTCCTTACGTATAGTACGCACGCCTGATATAACATCGGAAGCAAAATTAAACCCTTCTATAAGCTCCTCGCTTACATCTTGCAAGGTTGGCCACTGGGCCACTACCAAGGCTTCCTCGGGACTACGTTCCGCTATATGTTGCCACACCTCCTCCGTAAGGAAGGGCATAAATGGATGCAACAATTTTAGATTCTCCTCAAATATTTGGATTACCGCATCATAGGTAGTCTTATCTATCGGACTTTGATATGCCGGTTTTACAATTTCCAGCAACCAAGAACTATAATCATCCCATACCAGTTTATAAATAGCCATCAAGGCATCGGAAATTCTGTATTTACTAAAATGATCCTCAATCTCGGCCAAGGTTTTATTAAATTTTGCCTTGTACCATTCAATCCCCAATTTAGACGCGTCTGGCTGTGGCAGATCGGCCACTTCCCAACCCTTCAGCAAACGGAATCCGTTCCAAATTTTATTGGCAAAGTTTTTCCCTTGCTGGCAAAGCGCCTCATCAAACATCAGGTCATTGCCAGCTGCAGAGCTCAACAAAAGCCCTACACGCACCCCATCGGCCCCGTAGTCCTCAATTAACTTCAGCGCATCGGGAGAATTACCCAATGATTTGGACATTTTACGTCTTTGCTTGTCCCTGACCAAACCAGTTAGGTAAACATTCTGAAAAGGTCGTTCATCCCTATATTCATAGCCGGAAACAATCATTCTGGCAACCCAGAAAAACAAGATATCCGGACCGGTAACCAAGTCATTGGTAGGGTAATAATATTCTATTTCCTTATTATTTGGCTCCAGGATACCGTTAAACACGCTAATAGGCCAAATCCAAGACGAGAACCAGGTATCCAGCGCATCTTCATCCTGAACAAGGTTCTCCAAAGTTAAATCCGCGTTTCCTGATTTTTTTCTTGCCAGCTCCAAAGCCTCTTCCGGGGATTCGGCAACAACAAAATCGTCCTGCCCATCACCAAAATAATAGGCCGGTATTTGTTGTCCCCACCACAACTGCCTGGAAATATTCCAATCCCTAATGTTTTCCATCCAGTGGCGGTAGGTATTTTCAAATTTTTTGGGAAAAAGCTTTACATCCCCATCCTCCAAAACCGCTTTAATCGCCGGCTTGGCCAATTTTTCCATGCTCAAGAACCACTGATCGGACAGTCGCGGCTCTATAACTGCCTTGGTTCTCTCTGAAGTTCCTATTTTATTTATGTGCTGTTCCGTTTTTACCAAATAGCCCTTTTCATCCAATTCCTTGGCAATAGCCTTACGTACCGCAAACCGGTCTTGTCCTTCATAGTGCAATCCATAACTATTAAGACTGGCATCCTCGTTAAATATATCAATGGTCTCCAGTTGATGCTTTTCCCCCAAAGCTTTGTCGTTAACATCATGTGCGGGAGTAACCTTAAGACATCCCGTACCAAATTCCACATCCACATATTCATCCTCAATAATTGGGATTACCCTATTACAGATAGGAACTATGGCCTTTTTGCCCCTTAAATGGGCATATCGTTCATCATTGGGGTTAATACAAATAGCAGTATCACCCAAAATAGTCTCGGGCCTGGTGGTGGCAATGGTCACGGTTTCATCTGTCCCTTCAATCTTATAGGACAAATAATACAACAAGCCTTGCCTTTCCTCATAAACTACCTCTTCATCGGATAAGGTTGTCTTTGCCTCCGGATCCCAGTTCACCATTCTATATCCCCTATATATCAAACCTTTGTTAAAAAGATCCACGAAGACCTTGATTACAGAGGCCGACATATTGGCGTCCATGGTAAATTTTGTTCGATCCCAATCACATGAGCAACCTAATTTTTTTAATTGCTCAAGGATTACCCCTCCGTATTCATGGGTCCAATCCCAAGCGTGTTTCAGGAATTCCTCCCTTGACAAGTCCTTTTTGTTTATTCCCTGCTCCTTCAACTTGGCTACCACCTTGGCTTCCGTAGCTATCGAAGCATGGTCCGTCCCAGGCACCCAACAGGCATTTTTCCCCATTAAACGCGCCCTACGAATAAGAACATCCTGAATGGTATTGTTAAGCATATGCCCCATATGCAGTACACCCGTAACATTGGGCGGGGGAATTACAATGGTATAAGGCTCCCTATTATCCGGGGTAGAATGAAAGTAATTATGCTTGATCCAATAGTCGTACCATTGGCCCTCTACCTTCTGAGGCTCATATTTTGAAGGAATTTCCATTATTTGGAACAGTTTTTGTTAACCCTAATCGGGCGATTACTAAAATAATTGTAATATTAATTTTAAACCTGAAGTAATTCTATAGTTTTTGTCCTTTTAGAAATACGAAACAAAAATAAGTAACGTTATTACATAACAAAAGAATTTTGGAGGTTGATTAAAAACATTTACTTTTGAAATTCACCAAAAACTAAAAATAATGAAAAAAGTAGTACTAGTTTTATTTATTGGTCTCTTAGGATTTGGCCTTACCGCTCAGGAAACTGGAGCGAAAATCAAATTTAAAACTGAAATCGTCGATTATGGTGAAATCGCAAAGGGCAGTAACGGAATCCGGGTATTCGAATTCACAAATACAGGTAACGCACCACTAGTTATAAGCAAGGTTAGCTCTAGCTGTGGATGTACCATCCCTAAAAAACCAGAGGCACCAATTATGCCAGGAAAAAAAGGGGAGATACAGGTTAAATATGACACCAATAGGGTTGGACCTATTGCAAAGGCCATTACGGTTATTTCCAATGCAGACACCCCTACGGTAGTTTTAAAGATCAAAGGAAAGATAAAACCAGCGGAAGGTAAATAAAATACCTCCCCAAAGACAGCCAAAGCTTGTATAGTACCAATTATGGTCACTATACAAGCTTTTTTCATTTAAACACATCTTTCAGCACATAACTTAGTAACATATTATTCTCATTGCGAGCTACCAATACCTTGATTCTTTTCCCTATTTTCTCATTGAGCATTTTTAGGACATGCTGCAGTTTATAGTGGTGTACTCTCTTTCCGTTCACCGCCAAAATAATATCTCCTTGCTGTAATCCGGCCTCATATGCCGGACTGCCATTACGTATTCCCGAAACAACTATTTGGGGCACTAAACTTAAACGGGTACTATTTTCGAATAATAATTGAACATCCCCAAAGGATCTACTTTCATTGTTGACCGCCAATCCCCTTCCATCCCCTATGCTTTCAGATATATAGCGCACGCCATTATGCTGCAGATCTATACCACTCATATTAAAGTTGAAGGGATTTTTAAAAAACCTGTTCTTCCTAAGGCTCAGGGTACCTTTGGTATAGTTAAAGACCAGGGTAAACCTTTTTAGTAGCTCTCCGCCTAAACTTCCGTTCCTATCCCCAAGGGAAGTAATAGCCTTAAAATAATGTTTATCGGGAAAGGCGGCCTTGGCATCTTTCATTCGAAAGCCGGCCAAACCTACCCCTGCCAATCTTGTTCGCTTGCCATAAATGCTACCTCCCAAGCCTTGTCCCAAAAATTCATAGTAGTTCTTCTTGGGCACCCCCAGCCCTTTTTCTTCATTCTCAAACAGCCAAATAGCATCCGAACTACCGGAATCTACCAATAATTTTACAGGAATACGCTGCTTATTTTCCAAAAACACCTGAGCTTTAACATACGCCTTGTTATCTACAATCCGTAATGCCACCGTTTTGGTTCTTTTGTCTTTTTTAATTTGGTAAGTATCAGGCTTGTGCAGTTTTAAATATTGGGAGGTATAATTTATCTCTACCACAAAATCCCTAAAAAGATCATAACCAATAATTCCATGTACTGGCAACCCTAACTTTGGCGATAAATTTAACTCTCTATCCATTACCACGTACAGCAACTGCCCTGAATTTTCTGCATTTCCAATCCTAAAGGAATTATTGGTTGAGCTCAGGGCCTTAATTGGCTCACTACCACCAAGGCCCTTGATGATAATTTCCGATACATTGTTTATTGGAATGGAATCCTGATCCGACAAGTTGAAAAGTATTGGTTTGCTTACTCCGGAATCCAATAAAAATGTGAGTTCTACGCCATTAACCGCAACAGGAAAAACAATAAGATTGTTCACCAACTTGAATTTTACCTTTTGAAAAGACTCACCTTGGGGCAATTCATATGTCTGGGAAAAAATAAAAATCGGCAAAACACTGAACA
>CAXAVP010000080.1:0-17207 GCA_963972175.1 uncultured Arenibacter sp. | reverse complement strand
TAATAGAAGATCCAAACGGAAAAAAATATTTAAAAATCGTAGAGGCGGGTGACGGTGAACGTCACGACCACTATTTGGAGAGCGGGCAAGTTAGTAGTATACACAATGTTTTGTTTTCATTGAACAAAATGACGGAAGGTGCAATAAATATTGTGGAATCGGATGGTACCTATCAAATTAAATCGCCCTTTGAAGGGCAATTTATGAGAATGGCCGATCAGCTCCAGGGAGAGTTGGTTAAAGATAGCCTACAGCCGTTACAATTAAGATCTTTATATACCACCGCAGGAATGCAATTTGTAATACCGGAGCCGGTTGTTACTGGAACTTATGATGTTGTGGCCATTCCCGAGAACGAGAAAACAGAAAATGATCAGGATGCCCTTATCGTAGATATTAGCAGTAAAGGGGAAACCGTGAGAAAAAAATTGTTGGGAGCAAAGGGATTAGCCAACTTTTCCGGTAAAATCAAAGTAGGGGGATTGGACTTTAATCTTTGTTATGGCTCAAAGGTGTACACCTTGCCCTTTGGCATTAAATTAAACGATTTTATAGCAGAAAAATATCCTGGTACAGAAAATAGCTACGCTTCGTTTATGAGTAAGGTTACTGTAGAGGATGAGCGTTCTTTTGATTACGATATTTACATGAATCACGTACTGGATCATAAAGGCTACCGTTTTTTTCAGGCCAGTTTTCACCCAGATGAAAAAGGAACCGTTTTGTCTGTAAATCATGATTTCTGGGGCACCTGGATAACCTATATTGGGTATTTCTTATTATATGCGGGACTAATGGGTATTATGTTTTTTGGTAAGACACGTTTTAGGGACTTGGGCACAGCCTTGGATAAATTGCAAAAGAAACGGGAAAAGTTGACGGTATTGTTTTTACTATTTTCCAGTTTAAGCCTAATGGCACAGGAAAGTACAGATAATAATGACCATGCCCATAGTAATATGCCAACGCAAGAACAGATAGATTCTTTGTTGCACGCTATAACTCCATCTAAGGAACATGCTGCCAAATTTGCCAAGTTGGTGATACAGGATGAAGGGGGCAGGATGAAGCCTATCAACACCTTTTCATCGGAATTATTACGAAAATTAAGCCTCAAGGATAAATTTTCGGATTTCAATTCAGACCAGGTATTTCTGTCCATGATGTTGAATCCTGCCGCATGGTACAATGCCGAATTTATTGCCTTGGTCAAAAACTCCCAAAACGATAGCCTTAGAAAGATAATAGGGATAGAAAAGGGTAAAAAATATGTGAAGGCAACGGATTTTTTCGATGAAAAGGGGCAGTACAAATTGGCACCATACCTTAAAGAAGCCTATGCCACCAATACCCCCAATCAATTTCAGAAGGATTTTAAGGGCGTAGACCTTAGGTTAGTATTGTTGAACAAGGCTCTTAGTGGTGAAATTGTAAAGATATTTCCACTGTTGAACGACGAAAACAACAAATGGATCTCTGCCATAGAATACAGGGGCGGACAATATCAGATCTCCGATTCCCTTTATGCCAACTTTGTAAAAAATGCGGTCCCCTTTTACTTAATGAGTTTGGAGAAAGCTGTAGAAAGTGGTGACTATTCAGAGGCTGATAAATTATTGGCCGCTTTTAAAAAGAACCAAGAAAATCACGGGAGTGAGGTGCTGCCATCAGAAAATAAAATAGAAGCGGAAGTATTTTACAACAAAGCAGATATTTTTAACCGTCTTTATAAATATTACGGCCTTGTAGGCCTATTGATGTTTGTTCTCTTGGTATTCCAGATCATTAAGGATAGAAAGGCCTTAAGAATCACCATTGGTGCCTTAAAGGTATTGGTCTATATCTTTTTTATATTACATACGGCCGGTTTGCTCCTTAGATGGTATATATCCGGGCACGCCCCATGGAGTGATGCCTATGAGAGCATACTATTCGTTGGTTGGGCCACTTTGGGAATGGGACTATTGTTCAGCAAAAGAAGTAATTTAACGGTGGCTGCCGCAACTTTTGTAACCTGTATGTTGCTTACCATTGCCCATTTAAACTGGGTAGACCCCTCTATAGCCAATTTGGTACCGGTATTGGACAGTTACTGGCTTATGATCCATACCGCTGTTATTGTGGGTAGTTATGGTCCGCTTACCGTAGGAATGATCCTTGGAGTGGTAAGTTTGCTGTTGATTATTTTAACCAATGAGAAGAACAAGGTAAAAATGGACCACAATATTAAGGAGCTTACTATAATTAATGAGCTGTCCTTGACCGTAGGTTTGGTAATGCTCACCATTGGTAATTTCTTGGGTGGTCAGTGGGCCAATGAAAGCTGGGGACGTTACTGGGGCTGGGACCCTAAGGAAACTTGGGCCTTGGTTTCCATAATGGTTTATGCCTTTGTTGTTCATATGCGATTGATTCCTGGATTACGCGGAAAATGGATTTTTAACTTCTCAAGTATTGTGGCTTTTGCCAGTATTATGATGACCTATTTTGGTGTAAACTTCTATCTTGTTGGACTACATAGCTATGCTAGCGGCGCTCAAGTTATTACACCTACATTTATTTATTATACGGTGTTTGGCGTGCTTGTTTTGGGAATGGTTAGTTATTGGCGCTATAAGAAGTATTATATAAATAAGTAATAGTGTGGTTGCATATGCGTTTTTGCAAACTATAAGAAGTGCCCTAGCTTAGTCTAGGGCACTTCTTGTTTAAGTTAGTTTTCTGGACCCACTTTGGTAAAATGCCCTGTAAAAAAAAATTGGTTATAGCCTATTTTTGTAACTTTATGGATCTTTTTAAGTTACATATAAAATCATAGCATGAAAGAGCAGAAGAAAGGACTCAATACCACATGTACACATATAGGCCAATTAGAGGATAAAGAATTTAAAGGTGCCGTTTCACCTCTGTACATGGGTACGGCATATGCTTTTGAAGATATAGATGTAAAGCGCTATCCCAGATACTTTAATACGCCCAACCAGGTAGGCTTGGCGAAAAAAATAGCCGCTTTGGAACATGCAGAAGCTGGCTTGATTTTTGGTAGTGGTATGGCCGCTATAAGCACAGCACTTTTGGCTTTTCTAAAAGCCGGAGACCATATTGTTCTACAAAAAATACTTTATGGGGGAACCTATAATTTGGTAGTTGAAGAATTTGAAAAATATGGGATTAGTTACTCCTTTACCAATGGATTCCAAGCGAAGGATTTTGAAGAAAAAATTCAGAAAAATACCAAGGTTATTTATATTGAAACCCCTTCCAATCCCTTACTGAACATTACAGATATACAGGCGGTAGCAGCAGTGGCAAAAAAACATGGTATTATATCCATGATAGACAACACTTTTGCGAGCCCAGTAAACCAAAATCCCATTGATGATGGAGTAGATGTGGTTATCCATAGTGCCACAAAATATTTGGGAGGGCACTCTGACATATGTGCTGGAGCTGTGGCTACTACCCAAAAACATATAGAACGTATTTTTCATTTGGCCAAGAACCTCGGAGGTAGTCTAAGCGATTATACCGTTTGGCTGTTGGAGAGAAGTATAAAAACCTTGGGCGTGAGGGTTAGGGCACAAAATGAAAATGCACAGAAAATGGCCGAGTATTTATATGCCCATGAGGATATTTCTGCTGTCTATTATCCAGGCCTTCCCACTCACCCCGATCATGAAATTGCCAAGAGACAAATGAAAGGTTATGGGGGAATGTTGTCCTTCGAATTAAATTCGGATTTAGACGCATCAGCCTTCCAGAAATCCTTACAATTGATTAGACCGGCCATGAGCTTGGCAGGTGTGGAAAGTACGGTACTATCCCCAGCATTGACCTCCCATGCACTACTGGGACCGGAAGAACGTTCTAGACAGGGCATTGCAGACGGTTTAATTCGCTTTTCAGTAGGAATAGAAGAGGTAGAAGATTTGATATTTGATATAGAGCAGGCATTGACAAAAATTAAATCCGTACAGAAGCAAACTGTATAGGAATGGCAATACTAAGTGGGAAACTTTATTTTAGTGTAAAAGGTTCTGGTATGATAAAACAAAAACATTAATATGATATTTTCCTGTTGACTACAATTACGTTGGCAGTAACGGATTAGAAAAATAATAAATGAAATTAGATATTTTAGTGTTCGGGGCACATCCGGACGATGCGGAGCTAGGGGCTGGCGCAACCATAGCCAAGGAAGTGGCAAATGGTAAAAAAGTAGGTATTGTAGATCTTACAAGAGGTGAATTGGGTACGCGGGGAACCGCCGAAATAAGAGATAAGGAAGCAGCCAAAGCGGCTGGGATTTTAGGTGTTGCCATACGGGAAAATTTAGAATTTGCAGATGGTTTTTTCACCAATGACAGGGAGCATCAGTTAGAGGTCATAAAAATGATCCGCAAATATAGACCAGATACGGTTTTATGCAATGCCATTGATGATAGGCATATAGACCATGCAAAAGGAAGTAAATTGGTTAGTGATGCTTGTTTTTTAAGTGGGCTCATTAAAATAGATACTAAATTTTCTGGTGAGGATACTTGGCAAGAAGCATGGAGACCTAAATTGGTTCACCACTATATACAATGGAAAAACCTAGAACCAGATTTTGTGGTAGACGTCTCGGATTATATAGATATAAAGGATAAGGCCATAAAAGCTTACGCCTCACAATTTTATGACCCAAACAGCGATGAGCCTGAAACCCCTATTAGTAGTAAAAATTTTACCGATAGTGTTATCTACAGAGCAAGGGATTTGGGGAGAATGGTAGGCGTAGCCTATGGCGAAGGCTTTACTACCGAAAGATTTGTAGCCGTTAAAAATTTGGACAGTCTAATTTAGGCAGATTTCTTTAATTGCTTTTTTCCTTTGGGAACAGTGAAATAGAAGGTGGCACCCTTGTGCATTTCGCTCTCTACCCATAAGCTGCCTCCATTTTTGGTTACCATCTCCAGACATAGGGAAAGCCCAAGACCCGTACCTTTTTCATTATTGGTGCCGTAAGTAGAAATGGTAGTATTTTTCATGAGTATTTTTTCTTGAACATCAGATGGGATACCCACACCAGAATCCTGCACATATACTTCCACATACTCGCCCCTGTCCTTAATACCTACTGTAATTTGGCCATTGTTGGGCGTAAATTTCAAGGCATTACTAAGAAGATTACGTACCACAATATCCATTTGGTTTTCATCGGACCATACCATAGCCTTATCAACAATTAAATTGTCTATAGTGATTAGCTTGGAATGAGCAATTTCACTAAGTAGGTTCATATTACTTTCTACCAGTACATTAAGGTCAATGTTAGAGGGGTTGGTAGTAGCCTCTTCCATTTGTGATTGTCCCCAAGTTAGCAGATTATTTAAGGTAAAGGATATACTGTTTACATCATTCTTTAATTTAGGAATAAACTCCCTGAACTCGGAACTTTTGATATCACCACTGTTCAATAGTTTTAACAAGCCCTCTAAGGCTCCAATAGGCCCCCGCAGATCATGTGCAATAATGGAAAATAATTTATTCTTAGTGTTGTTGGATTCTTGTAATTCTATTTCCCTCAATTCCAGATCCTGTTTTTGCTCTTGAAGTTCCTTGTTTAATTTTTTCTGAATTTTTTGACCTTGGTGAATAATGTATGCAATGACGGCCATTATAAATAAAGAAAAAAGGGTGATGTAAATAAAATTACGTTGCTTGGCCAGGGCTTTTTCATTTTGTAGAATCAAGGCATCGTGCTGATTTCTGTTTTTAGCATCGTTAAACTCATCTTGTTTCCGTCCCTGGATAAGGTATCCGATATTTTTTGATATATCTCGTGGTATTTTAAGGCATCCGCGTAATTCTCTTTATTTTTATATATCTTATATAAGGTGTTTGAGCATTTTTTTAATCCTTCCATAGATTGTATAGAGGTAGATATCTCGAAGGCCATTAAAGCAAAATCATGGGCAAGACTATCTTTTTTTAAAGCAAAATTGGCCTCTGCCATGCCATTGTACAAATCAATAATTCCCCGGTCGTCCTGTAAGTTTTCGTGCAAAGAATTACTCTTCTTATACCAATATAATGCCCGGGTGTATTGTTCTTGTAAGAGGTACACTTTCCCTTTTACTTCATATGCAAAGGCAAGCCAATCCAACACCTTGTTTTGCTCAAAAATCTTTATGCTCCGGTTTAACTTGAATAAAGCATTTTGGAAATCTCCTGTTTCGGCATGAATACTGGCCACATTACTCATTGTCTCCGCAGAATTTACATCATCTGCTATATGGGCATTTATTTTTTCTACCTTGCTATAAAAGTAAAGTGCTTGTTCATAATCCTTTTGGGTGGCATATAAATTGGCAATATTCTCATAGAGAATTGACTCCATTTTCTTGTTATTTAATGTCTGTGCCAGTTTTATATTTTCCAAATAGCCCATCAGGGCCGTTGAATAATCCCCGATATATACGTGTTCGCTATATAAATCGTTTGCTATCCAAAGGACTAAATTTGGGTAATTGTCCTTTTGGGGAAAATTAAGTGCTTTTTCAAAATTTTCAATTGCTGTTTTGTGCTGCCCTATGTCAGAGTAGTAACACCCCAAGTTCTGTAAGGCTTCCATTTCCCCCTTTATATAACCCAAGCGTTTACTCAAATTATGGGCTTCAGTGGCTAAAAACAAAAGACTGTCGGGATTGGTAAATCTTAGTTTTATGCCTAGTTCGTTCAATAAACCTATATAGGTAGTGTCTTTATGAAGATCTTTTTTCTTATTTTTTAGGACTGCTATTTTATTCCTAAGTTTAGTAGTTGTTGGTTCCTGTGCCCAATTAAAACCACAAATAAATAGGAAGCCTATAAGCCAAGCTAGTTGGTTTAGGGTCTTCCTAGTCGTAAATTTCAGTCTTTTGAAAAACATTTATCCTAAAATTAATAGTTGATAAAAATATTCTTCAAATGAGGAAATAGCTAATTTTTGTTGTGAAAGTATAGTTTTTTGTGTGTTTGGACTAACAAAACATGTCTTTTATCGATATTTTGTAAACTTTGAAGTATCGTAAATAACTGGTTATCCGTAACAAGCTATAAAATTATAAAATAAGCTTAAATTTATTTTGTGCGATAGAACTAAAAAAATTATCTTTGCCACCGCTTACAAATGGTGGTTGTAGCTCAGCTGGTTAGAGCGCTGGATTGTGGTTCCAGAGGTCGCCGGTTCGAACCCGGTCTTCCACCCAAAAATGATACCCCGTCAGAATTGATGGGGTTTTTTTGTGCTCTATAGGAAAAAGGGAATAAATATTAAGTGGGGCTGTGATCAAATATTGGTGCTATTTCAACTAATATAATTCCAAATGTTTTTATACTTCACCAATTGGGTTAGGGCATGCAAAATATGGGGGTACTTTTGTAGGCTAATATCTTCTTTCAATATCCTATGGGCATGGTACCTGGCCATTTTTAAAATATCGTTATCTTTTATAATGTCAGCAATCTTTAAATTTAACACCCCACTTTGTTGGGTTCCCATCAGGTCACCCGGCCCCCTTAATTTAAGGTCTACCTCGGCAATTTTAAAGCCGTCGTTGGTGCTGACCATAGTTTCCAGCCTTGTTTTGGAATCGCTGGAAAGTTTATGACCGGTCATTAATATACAAAAGCTTTGTTCAGCGCCACGGCCAACCCTACCACGCAACTGATGTAATTGTGACAGGCCAAACCGCTCTGCACTCTCAATGATCATGACAGACGCATTGGGCACATTTACCCCAACCTCTATGACCGTTGTAGCTACCATTATCTGTGTTTCCCCTTTGACAAAACGGGCCATTTCATAATCTTTGTCCACAGGTTTCATCTTTCCGTGAACAATGGAAATTTGATAATCGGGCAATGGAAAATCGCGGGCCACACTTTCATAGCCATCCATTAAATCCTTGTAATCCAATGCCTCCGATTCTTGGATTAGTGGGTACACTATATAAATCTGACGGCCTTTCTTTATCTCATCCCGGATAAATTGAAAAACCTTTAATCTATTGGAGTCATACCTATGCACTGTTTTAATGGGTTTCCTACCAGGGGGGAGCTCATCTATAGTGGAAATATCCAGATCCCCGTAAAGGCTCATGGCCAAGGTCCTGGGTATTGGGGTGGCCGTCATCACCAATATATGGGGAGGGATGTTGTTTTTGTGCCATAACTTTGCGCGCTGGGCCACTCCAAACCGATGTTGCTCATCTACAATTGCCAAACCCAAATTTCTATAACTTACCTTATCCTCCAATAAGGCATGGGTACCAATCAATATGTTGAGTTTCCCATTTTCCAGTTCCTCATGGATTATTTTACGCTGCGATTTTTTTGTGGACCCAGTTAGTAAGCAAATATTAATATCAAGGTCCTTGACCAACTCCTGTATGCCATTGTAATGCTGATTAGCCAAAATTTCGGTAGGGGCCATTAAACATGCTTGGTAGTTATTATCTATTGCCAATAACATAGTCATCAAGGCCACAATCGTTTTTCCCGAGCCCACATCTCCCTGTAGTAATCTGTTCATTTGGGCATTGCTGCCCAGATCGGCCCTAATTTCCTTTACAACCCTTTTTTGGGCATTTGTAAGCTCAAAAGGTAAATGATGTTCATAGAATTCTTTAAAAAGCGTTCCTACATGATCAAAATTATAACCTTTTATCTTTTTTTTATGCAGCAGGTTTTTGGCAATGAGCTGCAACTGAATATAAAACAGTTCTTCAAACTTGAGTCGATACTGAGCCTTGGCCAATAGCTCCTGATTTTTTGGAAAGTGTATATTAAATAGGGCCTCACTCTTTGAGATAAGGTTTAATTCCTTTACCAATTCCGGAGACAGGGTTTCCTCAAACCTTCCACTGGTCTCCAAAAACAACTGTTGTATCAATTTGCCGGTAACTCTATTGGTAATACCTTTATTGCTCAGTTTTTCGGTTGACGGGTAAACGGGTTGCATTCCAATTTTTATACCTTTTTCGTGCTCCTTCAACAACTCCATTTCTGGATGCGGCATGGAAAAAGAACCATTAAACCAATTTACTTTTCCAAATATGACATACGGTACATTCAATTTCAGATTTTCACGGATCCATTTTTGACCGCGGAACCATACCAATTCCATTTCACCACTATCATCAATAAATTTGGCCACCAAACGCTTGCCCCTTTTTTGTTCAACCGTTTTTATATTCACTATTTTACCAATAACCTGAACTTCTGAACTGGTTCGCTGCAGTTGGTTTATTTTGTAATAATGCGTTTTATCAATATACCTATTGGGAAATAGATTTATTAAATCCTGATATGTGTAAATACCAAGTTCTGACTGTAAGGTCTCTGCACGATTTGGGCCAACACCTTTTAGGTAAGCTATAGGCGTTTGGAGTACATTGGTATTCATGGGTATACGCTAAAATATTATTTTTTTGATATTGTCCCTACCCCTTTATGGCATGGGTAACACCCATGGGTTATATGATATATAATTTTATTTGACTAAAATAGGGGTTCCTAGATACAACTGCAATAATCTAAAATGCTAAATTTGAAAAAGATTGATTGTAGCGAGATAGCTAGGTCACAATTTCAAAATTTGACAATTATATGAATCCCATTTCCAATAGTTTTTTTTTAAATGGAATACTTCAATAGGTAAATCCGTATCTAGAATTTAAGCATGAAATATTTATATAGCCTTTTATTATGGACTTGTTGTTTATTCTTAAACGCCCAACATCAGGATAAGTTGGATTTTCTTCATGCCAAGGTGGAGATTGCCATAGATGCCCATAAAAAGATAATAGAAGGTAGCGTTGCCTATAAATTTGAAGTATTACAAAAGGTGGATACCTTTTTCCTGGATGCCCAAAATTTAGAATTGTACGCTGTTTTGCTAAACAATAAAAAAGTTAATTATCACAATGATGGCAAACACATTATCATCCGCAAACGAGTTAAGAAAAACAGGAATTACAGCCTTAAAATAAAATACAAGGCAGCACCCAAACAAACGGTATACTTTATAGGCTGGGATTCCAATGGGGCTGATGAAGGCCCAAACAATTCTACGCTAGGGGAGGGACATTCAAATAAACACTCCCAGATATGGACCCAAGGGCAGGGAAAATACACCAGTCATTGGCTTCCTAGTTTTGACGATATGAGGGAAAAGGTGGAGTTTGATATGGATATCACCTTTAATGAGGGATATAAAGTGATTGCCAATGGCCAATTGACCGGTATCAAGGAATTGAATGGGTTAAAAAAATGGAGCTTTAATATGGATAAGCCCATGAGTAGCTACTTGTTGGCCTTTGCCATTGCGAAGTATCAAGAAAAACGGATTAAATCCGATAAAGGAGTGCCTATTGGTCTATACTATTACCCAGGTGACAGTATGCTTGTAGAACCCACTTACCGGTATACCAAAGAAATTTTCGATTTCCTGGAACAGGAAATTGGCGTCCCCTATCCCTGGCAACAGTATAATCAAATACCGGTTAGGGATTTTTTATATGCAGGCATGGAAAATACAGGAACCACCATTTTCTCCGATCGTTACCTTATAGACTCAATAGCCTTTAAGGATAGGAACTACGTAATGGTCAATGCCCATGAAATGGCCCATCAATGGTTTGGAAACCTGGTTACAGAGGTAGATGGCTCCAGTCATTGGTTGCATGAGGGGTTTGCCACCTATTATGCCCTCTTGGCACAAAAGGAAGTTTTTGGCAAAACCCATTACTATTGGAAATTATATGAATCGGCCTTGCAGCTCCAAAAAGAATCCCGTGAAAACAGGGGAGAGGCCCTTACCAATCCAAAAGCTAGCAGCCTTACCTTTTATGAAAAAGGGGCTTGGGCATTACATAGCCTACGTGAACTAGTGGGAGAACGTAATTTTAGGCAAGGGATACATGAATATCTTAATAAATATAAATTCAAAAATGCCAGTATAGATGATTTTCTTTTAGAAATGGAAAGTGTGAGCCAAATAGATCTTTCAGACTTTAGGGAACAGTGGTTGCAAAGCTCGGATTTTCCTTTTACTAAGGCTAAAAGAAGTCTGGCTGATGGATGTGATGATTTAAATATTTATTTTGGTTTACAAAAAGAATTGACCACTAGTAGCGAGGACAACCAAACCATTATAAAACGCTATTGGAACAAAGATGTTTCCGATCAATTTAAAGTCCAGGTTATTGCCAATTACTCTAAGTCCTTGTCAGAGGAATTTCTGGGGGAAATAATAGAGCATGGAGATGTAATGGTAAGACAGGCCGTTGCAGTGTCTTTAAATCAATTGCCAAAGGGGTTAAAGCCCCAACTGGAATCACTACTGACCGATGAAAGCTACGTTACCATTGAACAAATGCTGTATAAGTTATGGGTACATTATCCGGCCGATAGGAAGCAATATTTGGATACAACCAAGAACATTATTGGTTTTCCAGATAAAAACATTCGGTTATTGTGGTTAACACTGGCCCTATTGACCAAGGATTATGAACCTTTAAATACCAATAGCTATTATCAAGAACTAAGTGGATATACTTCCAATAAGTATCCCTTTGAAATAAGGCAAACTACTTTTCAATTCTTGGAGGAAGTTATTGGTTTTTCGGACACTAATTTGTTGGATCTAATAAACGCCACCCAGCATCATTCATGGCAGTTTAGAAAATTTTCACGTGCCTTGTTGGATAGGCTTTTATTAAAGCAAGAGTTTAAAGATAGAATAGCAAGACTTAAAGTAAAATTAAATGAGCCCGAATTGCGTTATATTAGCAACAAACTGATTATTGAATGAGAGCATTGGTTATATCTGGAGGAGGCAGTAAAGGTGCGTTTGCCGGTGGTGTTGCCCAATTTTTAATGCAAGAATTAAAGCATGATTATGAATTGTTTTTAGGAACTTCTACAGGCAGTCTTTTAATATCACATTTGGCACTTCAGAAAATAGAAAAAATCAGACAGGTTTATACCTCTGTAAATCAACGACAAATATTTAGTAACTGTCCGTTTGTTATCAAAAAGAAATACGGTATAGAGACCATTGGGATTCATCATTTAAATGTGATGAAAAACTTCTTTAGGGGGAGTAAGACCTTTGGGGAAAGCCATAATCTACTTAAGTTGATTAAAAAGACCATTTCCATAGAAGAATTTGAGCATTTAAAAAATGGACCCTTGGATATTGTGGTAACCGTTTCCAATTTATCATTAAATCAAATAGAATATAAATCCATAAACAATTGTACCTATGAGGAGTTTTGTGAATGGGTCTGGGTTTCGTGCAATTACACTCCTTTTATGTCTTTGGTAAAGAAAAATGGTTGTGAATACGCCGATGGAGGACTGGGAAGTATGGTTCCCATAGAGGAGGCCATAAAGAGAGGGGCAAAGGTGGTAGATGCTATCATATTACAAACAGAGGTAACACAGCTAAATAGAATGCCGTCCAAGAATGTGTTTTCCTTGCTCACCAGCATGTTTTCTTTTATGCTGGATAGAATTGAGCACCAAAATATCAGGATTGGAAAGTTTGTGGCCAATCATAACAACGCTATAATAAACTTCTATTATACACCAACGGTGCTCACTACCAACTCCCTTATTTTTGAAAAAGAAAAAATGGCACTTTGGTGGGAAAGTGGATATAATTTTGCAAAATTCAAGAATGCCGAAATCAACCAAATAGAGACTGGAATAATATGAAAGCACTGGTAATAAGTGGGGGCGGAAGCAAGGGAGCCTTTGGTGGGGGAGTGGCCCAATACCTAATGGATGTGGAAAAAAGGGAATATGATATACTAGTAGGAACCTCAACAGGGAGCCTCATGATTCCCCAATTGGCATTAAATCAAATTAGTAAGTTACACCATATCTACACCAACGTTAACCAACGCTCCATTTTTAGTCTAAACCCGTTTGTGGTACGGAAAAAAGAAGGCAGGGAATACGTATCCATTAATTTTTTGACCACTATTCTACAATTCTTAAAAAAGAAAAGAACATTTGGGGAGAGCAGGGCACTAAGGCGTACTATAAAAAAGAATTTTACCGCGGAGGAATTCGAATCCATCAAAAGGCATGGGAAAGATGTGGTGGTAACCGTGTCAAATCTTTCTAAAAATAGGATTGAATATAAATCCATTAAGGATTTTACCTATGAAGAATTTTGTGATTGGATTTGGATTTCATGTAATTATATTCCCTTCATGTCCTTGGTTAAAAAGGACGGGTTTGAGTATGGAGACGGTGGATTGGGCTGTGTGGTTCCTATTAGGGAGGCCATTAGAAGAGGAGCTACCGAAATAGATGCCATTATTTTAGAATCGGAAAATATGGAACACAATAAGGTTTTGGGAAAAAATCCCTTTTCACTGATGCTTAGCATATACGGATTTGTGCTAGACCAAATTGAATATCATGATATTTCTGAAGGCGTTTTGGCGGCCAAGCACAACGGTGTACAATTAAACCTATACTATACACCTACCAAATTAACAGAAAATTCCTTGATATTCAATAAAAAACTTATGAGCAAATGGTGGCAACTAGGATACCAATACGCCCAAGAGAAATTCTCCAGTAGCTTACAGGGCTAGTAATTTACCAGAGTTCCCCTACTTCCTTTTTCACATAGGATAGGGCGGTAGCGGAAGGCGATTGCTTTTCCATGGTCTCATTAAGGATGTCTTCCCTTAGTTTGTCCGCAGAATCGGATTCGCTCATGCCTGCCTTTCGTATCATTTGGATGGTAGCACTTTTGGCAGCTTTGATCACATTCCAACATTCGTCCGTCATATAAATCTGCTGGGACAGATTATGTTCAAATTCATTTTCTATGCTTTTTATGAGCAAGTTCTCATAATCATTTTTACTGCTCGATTTTGGGCCCACCCTGACCACCAAACTGGGAATAGCTATACGCTCTAGGAAGAGAGCCATTCTTTCGTATGCTTGTAGACGTATGGGCAAGGTATTCTTTTGACTGTCCTTATGTAATAAATAGCGTCTCCTACCTTCTTCATTCTTGGTATGTAACCTAAAAAAATAAAAAGCAACAATTCCTGTTACTACAGCAGGCAATAAATAGGCAAATAGTTGAAAGATCTCCTCTCCAGTCATTTTGTAACGGTATTTTTGGTTCGTTCAAAGTAAAACGGCCTATTCGTCTAAAAATTATGATGCTCCGCAACTTTTTGTATGTTGCTTTTTATTTTTACTGTGTTGTCCGTTCACACAAAAGGGTATTTCGCAAATATGCCCGAACATTCCATCCCCTTATTTCATGTTCTCTTTTACCAATTTAAAGAAGTCATAGAATTTTGGCTGAACCCTAATTTCTGTAGCGGTTTCAATGCTATAAAGCCCTAATTCCGATTTACCGGTCGCCCTAATACGTTTAGGTTCTATCTCGTACTTGTTTTCAAATAGATTGGCGATAGTGGCGGCCTGTTGTGTTCCAATTTCCCAGTTGTTTACTTTACTATCCTCGCTGGCTACCAAATTACTATTGCTGACAACTTCGATTTCCAATTCCGGATTATTCTTTAAAATAGCCCCAATCTTGGCGATAATGGCCTGGGCCTTATCCTGTACCTTTAGATTTTTGTTGTTGTCGCCAAATATATAATTGTTATCCATCACAACAGTTACCGCTCCCTCGCTAACCGTTATTTTGGGGTCGGCTCCCAAGGTTTGCTTAAATTGGGTAAACACGGAAAGGGCTATGGAATCATGACGGGCCAGGGCATCATTAATCACTCTAAGCTGGGCCTCTTTTTCTTGCAGGCTTTCCAATGTACTATTTATATGGTCAGATCTTCTATTGGATGCTTCAGTAAAACTGTTCAAGTTTTTTAGTAACGTGGCATTGGTTTCCCTTAGTTCACTTACTTGTGTCTCATAGGACCCCATTTTGGCTGTAGCCGTTCTTTCCAATTGTCTGGATTCGGAAAGAGCCGTTTCCGTTGTCCTTAATTTCGACTTCAATTCTTCCAATTCCCTGATAAGGTCTTTTTTGCTCTGGGCTTGCACACTCATCAACGCCAATATAAAAACTAGAATTGTAGTAATACTTTTTTTCATAGATGTAGATTGTTTTTTAGCTTGTTTCGGCATTTGTTTATATTTGGTAATAGAATTTTGGATTTACAATAAGATTTTGGGCGCTAATTTAGCATTTAATTTTATTGGATTGTTGCCTTATTTGTTGCATATATTCATTTCCTCCCAAATAGGGGCAATCATATAATTCTTGAACCCCAACAAAGGGGACCTTAACTTTGTTATACCCATAGATGGCAGAAAGGGACCTGTTTAAGTCATTGTCATCCACATTTACTTGGATGTCGTCCATTGTAAACTCACAGGGGTGCTCGTACCCGGCAGCATGGGTAATCTCTAAAAATTCTTTTCTGAAGGTTTTGAAATACTGTGCAAGTCGGTCCGACTTAAGAGGTACGTTAATACCGCTTTGCAGCCATTTGCTCTGGGTAGCAATTCCGGTTGGACAGCGATTGGTATGACATACTTGTGCTTGTATACAACCTATACCCATCATGGCCTCCCTAGCAACATTTATACAATCTACTCCCATGGCAAAAGCCATTGCAGCCTTGGCAGGAAAGCCCAGCTTACCGCTACCAATAAATACGATACGCTGACTTAAATCGTACTCTTTAAAAAGCTTATAAAGACTTGAAAATCCGTACACCCACGGTAGGGAAACGTGATCCGCAAAACTTGGTGGAGCAGCACCAGTACCACCTTCCCCTCCGTCTATAGTAATAAAATCAGGACCTTTTCCTGTTTTGAGCATTAGTTGGGCCAACTCTTCCCATTGGTCCAGTTTACCAATGGCTCCTTTTATTCCAACGGGTAATCCTGTTGTTTCGGCAATATCCTCTATTAATTGTAACAGTTCCGGTATAGAGTTGAAGGCACTGTGGGTGGCAGGAGACAATACATCCTTGCCCATTTCCACACCACGGATTTCGGAGATTTCCTGGGTTATTTTAGCGGCAGGCAATACCCCTCCCTTTCCTGGTTTAGCCCCCTGCGAAAGTTTAATTTCTATAGCTTTGATATTAGGATTGTTGGCAACCAACTGCTTTATTTTCTCCATAGAAAAATTGCCGTCCCTATCCCTAACGCCAAAATAACCAGTTCCAAAGTGAAAAATAACATCGCCCCCATGTTTGTGATAGGGCGATAGTCCGCCTTCCCCTGTATTCTGATAGGCTCCAGATTTTCTTACTCCAATGTTCATGGCATTTATCGCAGCAGCCGATAAAGATCCAAAACTCATGGCCGATACATTGATAATAGAGGCTGGGCGGAACGGTTTTCGACGCTTGTTAAAGGCACCAATAATTTTTGCACAAGGCAAGAAACAGGGGTCAGTGATATTGGGATGCCCAGCAGGATTTTTTAATGCCATCATTTGGTTTTTGACAAATATGTGCTGATGGGCATAGATATCCCTATCCGTACCAAAGCCCTCGTAATTGTTTTCCCGTTTTGCAGAGGCATAAATCCAGCCTCTTTCAATTCGGTTAAAAGGAAGCTCTTCACGATTATTAGCTACAAAATATTGTCTCATTTCAGGACCAATACTCTCCAGCCAGTACCGTAAATGCCCTACAATGGGGAAATTATGCGATATAGTATGTTGTTTTTGAACAAAAATGTCCCTAATAGCAACCAATACAATAAAAAGCAATACCCAGGACCACCATGGCCAATTAGATAAGGTGTTGAAAAGAGATTCCATAATGTTACTTGATATTTATAAAGATTAAAGTTATACAGTTTGGAAATACGGTCCGTGAATTGTCTGGCCGTAGTAATTATTTCTAAAGCCATGTATACAGCCGGCGATTGGAATTCTACTGATTTAAAAAATCCAAACTCATTTCGGTAAGTGCCTTAACACCCAATAGTAATCCGGACTCATCTATTATGAAGTCGGGCGTGTGATGTGGATAGGATTCCGTGTTGCCAGGGGTCATACCTCCGAGAAAAAAGAAAAACCCGGGCACTTCGTTCTGAAAATACGAGAAATCCTCCCCACCGGTAACGGCCTTCTGTAATTGCACTTGTTCTTTGCCTGCCACATTCTTAAGGGTAGGAAGCATTTTAGCAACTAATTCCGGATCGTTATAGGT
>CAXAVP010000079.1:0-17222 GCA_963972175.1 uncultured Arenibacter sp. | reverse complement strand
ATCTTATCCACCATGAACTGCCAACGAAAAGGAAGGTTTTGTTACGGTAGCCCATACCCTGTAAAGTAATGGGACAGATCTGCATAGATAAGACCTACCCCAAACAGGGCTTTTTAGAAAATTGTATAAAACCGTGGAAAGTGTGTTTCAACCCAGATTTCAGATTATTTCTGAGTTAGACGTTATCAACCAACGCTCTTTGTATGCCCATTATACAGAAGGTTTTAGGGATTTACAAACCTATAGTGCGGGCGATAAGGATTGGAGATTAATTATTTTGGACCCAAGCGTTTGGAGTAAGGATGGCAGAAAGGCCTAAAGGAATACCCTTTCCAACGTCCTATGCATAGCTACCGATAATTAAGCAATAGGAAAATATAAAAGAAAAGCGATCCAATAAAACTAAGTTTATCGGATCGCTTTTTATAAATGAAAACTAAAAGAGATTTAGTCTCCCTGAGTCTCGGCAAACCACAGAGACGTTATTTCTATACTTATTTCTACTTAGAAAGTATAACGCAGACTAAAGTTCCAGGTTCTACCATAACCAAATCTAACACGGTTCTCGGTATTTACCCCGTTCCAAACGTCATCACCAGCCTCTGCATGTATATTGTCTCTGGAACTTTCCAAATACACCTCATCAAAGACATTGTTAATGTTTAAGCGGAATTGAATGGATTTGTTGTCTTCAGCACCTACCAACATACGGTAGGACAGTCCGGCATCCATAGTGTCATAAGAAGGCAATTTAATGGCACCTTTATTGTCTTGGGTTGAGAATTCCGAGTCTCCAAAATCCGTAGTACCGTATAGGTTGTCATATAGATTCCAGTTGGCATCTACCTTAAATCTTGGCCATATTTCATAATCCCCACTTAGACCGGCGGTAAACTGTGCAGCCTGACCCACTTTTACCCCATCAATATAGCTAGGATCTCCAGTGGAAAGTATGTTACCGTTTTCATCAGAGGTAGTGGTAGTTACATTTCCATCGTACTCCCAGTTACCAATTGAGACAAATCCCTGAAAATTCAACCCCTCCGCAGGACGTGTAAACACTTCCAATTCAACTCCGGAATGCACCTGCTTTAACGGACTGGTCTGTGTAAACTCGTCCACAATATTATCATCATTGGTATCGTCAGAGCTATACTGAATCCTGTTATCCCAAATGGTGTAATACACATTTAGGTTAGCCGATACTATATCGCCCATAAACTTATACCCACCTTCCAATCCAGTAATCTTCTGGTTTTCGGTAGCTAGCGGGTTTAATTCATTTGAATTTCTGTCATCTATATACAAATCACTGTGATAAGGCTGACGCGAGTAGTATCCTCCATTGGCAAAAAGCACGTTTTGCTCGGATAGTTTATAGGCAAGTCCGGCCTTAACGTTAAAGCCTGGGTTATTTACTTTTTCCGATTTTTCGGATTGCCCCTCATTGGCCGCGTTTAAGAATTCTTCCCTAATATGGGATTGTGTGGAAGCAGCTCCTTGGAAGAAGGTAGAAAAAGCCCCCTTGCTGTACTCCAATTGTCCAAACACCCCTGCGTAGTTGATCTTTTCCTCATAATCATATCCAAATCTTTGGGAGTGATCATCATTAGGGTTAAACGTTATATTCCACGGATTAATACCGCCATAGGCATTGGTAAGCTCGTAAGCACCACCGTTGTAATTGCTTGAAGCGGAGACCGCGTCCACGGAAATAAATTCACGCACATCCCTAAAGTGGATTCCGTTGTACAAACGAATATCGGCACCAAAATTAAAGTTAAGGTTTTCGTTGATCTCCTTATTGAAATTGGTCACCAATCCTCCCCAGTTATGGTTATTGTTGGACCCCCTGGCATAAAGAGCCTCCCCGGAGTTTCTATCGGTAATCAATTGTGCAAAACTACCTCTACCTATTGAACCGTACAATACGGTAGACAAGGAAGCAGTTTCGTCAAAAGTCAAATCCCAGCTAAGGTTGGCTACCGGTTTGTGATAAATATTTCTACCACCCGGATAAGCCCCTCCATTTAACGTATTGGGACTGTTTACATTATCAGCGTTCCAAGAATTGTACTTTCTTCCGTTATCCAAAAAGGTTCTAAGATCATCGGTACCTGCCACCGCATGCCACTGTGGAGCACCGGTCAATATAAAGTTGAATACATTATTCTCACTTGGAACATAGCCAAAGGACAAGAAATACGTCTGACCTTGACCATCTGTGTTATCTACATATCCATCACCTTGCCAGTGTCCTAACATAGCAGCAACAGACAGGCCATTGTCCATTATTCCTGTAGAATAATATCCCATGGTCTTAATGTAGTTATCGTTGCCTAGCATTGTTTGAACAAAACCGCCTTCACGCTTATCCAAGGTCTTGGTTACAATGTTAACGGTACCTCCAACAGAGGAAATAGCCAATTTGGAAGACCCCAATCCACGCTGGACCTGAATAGCATTGGCAATATCCATTACCCCAGACCAGTTGGACCAGTACATTTTACCATCTTCCATTCCGTTGATGGGCTGTCCGTTTAATAAAAAGGCCGTATTGGTCTGATCAAATCCCCTTAGGAACATTTGACCGTCACCAAACGCGCCCCCTTTTACGTTCTGAACAGAAGGAGTAGACTTTAAAACCTCTGGCAAATCCCAGTTACCGGCCTTCTCCCTAATTTCCTTGGCCTTCACCGTAGAAACCGCTATTGGTGTTTCCCTGTCCTCGGCCAAATCTATAATCCCGGAACCTACTACTACCACACCTTCCAACTCTTGGGCGTCTGGCATTAAGGATATAGCTCCTATACTTCCTGTTTGGGTAAAGTTTACTTTTTTAGGAATAAAACCAATATAGGATATAACCAAGGTTCCTGCACTTTGGGGAACCTCTATGGTAAATTTCCCGTCAAAATCCGCCGCCACGCCAATGGTTGTGCCCTGCAAACTAACATTTGCCCCTGGCAAGGGTCCGCCAATGTCACCATCAACGACGGTACCTGTAATAGTTCCTTGTGAAAATCCAATGGCCGCACATAGAAATACGGCAAAAGCGAAGTACATTTTTTTCATTTGTATTGAGTTAATTAGTTCTTAATAATCGCTGCAAAAATGTAGCATTTTTTATAACAATATATTAAGGTAATGTTAAATTAATGGTGGCAAATTTAACATAAAAAACTCAACTACGCACTGAAAAACAACCTGTTGGACTACATATCGGGAAATGCTCAAAATTTTAATCTATTCCTTGAAGATATTCAACAGATTTAACGTGGATGAATCATGCTTCGCAATATCCTCCCCCTCAATATCGCCTAAGATAGCTGTTGCCAATTGCTTGCCCAGTTCCACTCCCCATTGATCATAACTAAAAATATTCCATATTACACCCTGAACAAATATTTTATGTTCGTACAGGGCAATTAGCGAACCAAGACTAGCTGGGGTCAATTTATTGATAAGAATGGTATTGGTAGGTTTATTCCCTTCAAAAACCTTAAATGGCAATATTTCCGCGATTTGCGCTTCGGACAGGCCTTTACCCTCTAATTCCGCTTTCACTTCACCTGCTGTCTTCCCGTTCATAAAGGCCTCTGTTTGGGCAAAGAAATTGGCCATTAATTTATTGTGGTGATCTGTATCCCCGTGCAGCGATTCCTTATATCCAATAAAATCGGCCGGAATCAATTTTGTACCTTGATGAATCAATTGAAAAAAGGCGTGTTGCGAATTTGTTCCGGGTTCTCCCCAAATAATAGTGCCGGTCTGGTAGCCAACCCTATTGCCGTTCCTGTCCACACTCTTTCCATTACTTTCCATGATACCTTGCTGTAAATAAGCTGAAAACCTGCTCAAGTACTGGGTATACGGTATTATTGCTTCGGTCTCGGCCCCATAAAAATTATTGTACCATACACTGATCAGGGCCAAAACTACTGGAATATTCTCGGAAAAACCGGCTGTTTTAAAGTGTTCATCCATTTCATTGGCACCCGCCAACATGGCATCAAAATTCTCATACCCTACCGCCAAGGCTATGGATAGACCAACCGCACTCCATAGGGAAAATCTTCCTCCAACCCAGTCCCACATAGGGAATACGTTGTCCGGATCTATTCCAAATTCGGCTATTTTATCGGTATTGGTAGACACCGCGGCAAAATGCTTTGCAACGTCTTGTTGGGACGCATTTTTTAAGAACCATTTCTTAATGGTCATAGCATTGCTAAGGGTCTCTTGGGTTGTAAAAGTCTTGGATACTACCACAAATAAGGTAGTTTCCGGATTTAGCCCTTTTAAGGTTTCATAAACATGATCCCCATCTACATTGCTTACAAAATGCATTTTTAATTGGTTCCCATAAAATTTTAAAGCCTCGGCCACCATGGCAGGCCCTAGGTCCGAACCACCAATACCTATATTTACCACATCGGTAAAGGCTTTTCCCGTATATCCTTTTTTACTGCCAGAAATAACCGCCTCGGTAAAGGTCTGCATCTTACGTTTAACCTGGTAAACTTCTGGAACAATATTAACCCCATCTACCTTAACGACATCCGATTCCTTGGCCCTTAAAGCGGTATGAAGAACCGCCCTGCCTTCAGTTTCATTAATAAGATCACCCTCAAACTGCTTTTGAATGGCATCTTTAAGCCCCACTTCATTGGCCAAATCCACCAACAAACCTAAGGTCTCTTGAGTAATTCTATTCTTGGAAAAATCTACTAAAAAATCGTTCCATTGCAGGCTATGCTGTTTTGCCCTATTGGCATCTTGGGCAAATAACTCCTTTAAGGACGTATTATAGTTTTGCTCAAAATGCAGTGCAAGTTTTTTCCAAGCTTGGGTTGTGGTAGGGTTGGTATTTTGTAATGCCATTATATCAATTAAGTGTTAATAAGTCCTCTTCGGGAAAATCAGTGAATTCTATACAATCCAATTGCACTTTTGTAGGTGCTATATGATCCAGAAATTTGGTTTTAAGACTGTCTGCAATGGGTTCAGCCGCAGGCAACTTTTCCCTGAGTGGGTCTACCTGCACCCCGTTCTTCCAAAAACGGTAGCAAACATGTGGACCTCCCGTATTACCGGTCATCCCAATCCAGCCTATTACATCTCCCTGTTTTACAAAATCACCTTTCTTCACATTCTGGTTTTTCATGTGAAGATATTGGGTGCTATAGGTAGAATTGTGTTTTATTTTTACGTATTTGCCATTCCCGCCCCTTCTGGTAGACTCCACTACCGTTCCATTGGCCGTGGCCAAAATTGGGGTACCAATGGGAGCCGCGTAGTCCGTTCCCCTGTGCGGTTTTAGCTTGTACCCGTAATACGCTATCCTTCTCTTTAGATTGTAACGTGATGAAATTCTGCTAAACTGCACTGGCATACGCAAAAATGCCCTTCTTAGGTTATTTGCGGATTCATCGTAGTAATCCACAATACCTTTTGTGGAATCTGACATAAAATTAAAGGCATAAAACGGCTCTTTATTGTGTTCAAAATAAGCAGCTTTAATTCCTCCTATACCGGCATATATGGTATCGTTGATATATTTTTCCTTGTAAATTACCTTAAATCTATCCCCCTTTTGAAGTCGGTTAAAATCTATGGTCCAGGCATAGATATCGGCCATACTATTGGTAACATTATAATCTATACCCTGGTCCAATATCGCCTCTGACAAGGATGATTCTATTACCCCGGAAACCTCTCTCTCCACGTATTTAACAGCCTTACTGTTCTTATAAGCAACCACACTGTCCCTAAAGTCGATCACCGTATAGTTGATAGGGTCATTTTCATAAATAAAGACCTGGGCATCCTGTACAGTATCTTTGGACTTTAGGATAAGATAGGGTTTCCCGACAACTATTTTACGAACATCAAAAGTATCCCTATACTGCTCTGACACTTGGGCTATTTTAGGATAACCTACCCTATTCTTCAGCATTAGTTCCCCAAAGCTGTCTCCATTTTTAACGGTATCCCTGAGCACTTCAAAATCGTCCAGGTTAAATCCGAACTGTTTTACCACAACAGGTTTTTCAATGGTTATCACCTCTGCCAAATCGTCCTTATTAGGCTTTTCATCCTTACAGGCAACAATAAAAACCAAACTTAATACTAAGCCCCAATATTTTCGCATTCTACTTTTAAACTTTTTCCGGGTTAAAGATATGGTCTACCCATTGTTTACCCCAATTATTTAACTCTTCTTTCGTATACAGTTCCGGGAAAAATACCACTTTCTGGAAACTAGGAGGCAAGTACTCCTTCCAATTGGTTCCTCCCGTGGCATCAATTTGCTCGTTATCCTTGGTAAGATAGCGGTATGCCGACCCCATATGCATCAATGGCCAATTTATGTTGGCATTTACATCTAAAGCCTTTAACGCTTCAATTAGTGTTTTATTACCCCTGCTCTTTTGGGGCAATTGCTGGTATTTATGATATATAGTACTGCTTTTCACCTCGTTGGCTATCCGTATTAACCTAGGGGTGTATCTATACTCAAACTGTTTTAAGGTCAATGTTTTTTCTCCTGTAACCACATCGGTTGCCCCTTTTTTCCAATAAATATGCTCATATAATTCCTCGATTGAGTTATTGGAGGAAAAGTTCTCTCTTTCCGAAAAATGCACCAGGTTCTCCATAGGAGTGGCATACAGTTCAATCATTCTATATTGGGCAGACTGAAAACCACTGGCCGGCAAGAGAGCCATTCTATACTGCATAAACTGCTCGCGTTGCATTCCCTTGATCATTACGCTAAAGGAGGAAATCAAGACCTTGTAGTAGCTGTTTATCCTATTAGCCTTTTCTATAAAAAAATCAACGTCCTGTGTCTTGTCGTCCACAAGCTGTTTTTGTTCATGCAGGATTAGCTTAAAATACAGCTCGGTGATCTGATGGTACATGATAAAAATCTCCTCGTCCGGAAAATGCGTCCTAGGAACTTGGATACTTAAGAGGGTATCCAGGTGAATATAATCCCAATAGGTAAGATAACGCTGGTAGAGGAGTCCATCCAAATAAGAGCTTAGGTCTTGCCCAGAATCCTTGTATTTTTCTTGGAGTTTGGAAATCTGGGAATCAATATGCTCTTTGTTCATTTTTAATCCATTATAATTTTAAATTGATGCTTAAGGCCGTTGTATCCGTCCAAATCTGCCTTGATAGACCCAACACTCAAATCTGCCTGTATGCGGATAGGGATTCTATTCTTGTCATTGGAGACCCATAAGGATAGACTTTCCTGCTCCTTAAACACCCTTCCCGACTGCACATAAGGTCTAAATTTAAGGCATTCGACCTTTCCGTATTTTGTCCTTAACACCTCTTTGCCCAGGTATTTGAGCTTAAACTTAAACACCCCATCATCATCATATAGGAGGTTAAGTTCAATAGACTTCCCTTCAACCAAATCCTCTACCTCATAATTGTTGCGGAGGAAGTAAAAGGCAGAAACCAAATCCTGAATACCTTCTTGGATTGTAAAATTAAACTTTTTATCCTTTTTTTTGTCGTTTAGAACAGCAATATCCTTGTTGTAATCAAAATTTACCTCAATATCCTTGGTATAACCTCCTTCATTAATCTTCCTGATAAATTTATACGGACGGCCATCCTTTTTATCAAAATAACTTTCATAGGTATCATCTACCTTAAAAAAAATACTGGCAAATCCGGTTGTTTTCCCATTTCCCACCACGTGATATACCGGAACACCATTTAAGTTGGCCGAATTCACCTGTAATGTAGCGTAGCTTGCATTGAGAAACCCGTAATGTATCCGAAACTTTAACCATTCTCCAGGCTTAAAGGTGGATACATTTTCCTTATCTTCCAATAAATCAAATTCCCCTCCATGCCCCAATTGATTGACTTGGGAATTTATGGTGAATCCAAATATCAAAATCAGTATTAAGCAAATCTTTCTCATATGTTTAAAATTATCTGTCTTTATTAAGTCAGATGTACTTGCTGCCCATTAACACAAAACAGGCATTAAACATGCAGTGGCATCCATAATCAGCTATGGTACAAACCTTTTACTGTTGTAAAATTAATAAAAACGATTATACTATTCTTTTATTTGATAATACTTAAACAATATTTGTTCCAAAATAAAACTCACAAAAAAAGCCCAGTCGCAAAACTGGGCTTTTCCTAAATAACCAACCAAACTTTAAATTATGAAAAACCAATACTTAAAGTTGTAAGGGAACCACCCCTTACTGGGGACAAATTTAATACAAGATCTTTTTAAAAAATAGGATTTAACTTACTTTAACGCTTCTGTTAACACTATTTAATAATTAGATACCCAAAATTGGCAAAAAGTTAAGAAAAAGTACTATTTTACAGTGTTCCTCTCGATGCTTGTTCCCTTTCAATAGCTTCGAACAAGGCTTTAAAATTCCCCTTCCCAAAGGACTTGGCACCTTTCCTCTGTATGATCTCTATAAACATGGTGGGCCTATCCAATATGGGTTTGGTAAAAATTTGCAATAAATACCCTTCATCATCACGGTCTATCAAAATCCCCAGCTCACTCAGGGGCATCAAATCCTCATCTATAGACCCTACCCTGTCCAACACATTTTCATAATAACTTGCTGGTACGCTAAGAAACTCCACACCTCTATTTTTCAGTGCCGTTACGGTTTCTATTATATTATCGGTTGCCAAAGCCATGTGTTGCACACCTGCTCCATTGTAAAATTCGATATACTCCTCTATTTGGGATTTCTTTCTACCTTCTGCTGGTTCGTTTATAGGGAATTTGATCCTGCCGTTCCCATTGCTCATCACCTTGCTCATCAAGGCCGTATATTCTGTAGATATATCCTTATCATCAAAGGAAACCAACTGGGCAAAGCCCATTACCTTTTCATAGAACTGACACCATTTATCCATCTCGTTCCACCCTACATTTCCAACCATGTGATCTATATACTTTAGACCTGTGTCCGAGGGTCTATAAAACGGATTCCACTCCCTAAAACCGGGCATAAACACCCCTTTATAATTTTTGCGTTCCACAAAAACATGCACTGTCTCCCCATAGGTATGTATACCAGATATTACCAGCTCCCCATTATCATCCTTTAAGGCGCGCGGAACCATATAGCTCTCCGCCCCACGCTTCATGGTCTCTACATAACTATCCCTTGCATCATCTACCCACAAGGCAATCACCTTTACCCCATCGCCATGGGCCTCAATATGCCTGTTAATATCTCCCCCGGATTTAAGGGGCGAGGTCAATACCAGCCTGATTTTGTCTTGCTGTACCACATAGGAAACCCTATCCTTGAGCCCTGTTTCCAGACCTGCATAGGCTAAAGGCTGAAAACCCCAGGCCGACATATAGTAGTGGGCGGCCTGCTTGGCGTTTCCCACATAAAGCTCCACATAATCCGTCCCAAGTAGGGGAAGAAAATCTGCAGCCTCTGCATTTTCCTTTGATAGTTTTAAAGATGTCCTGTCTCTTGCCATAGACGTATAGTTTTTGAATGTTTGAAATTTTAAGAAGCCAAAAAATGGCCCAAGTCCCACCTTCCTAGCCAGTTTCCGGCCCTAAAGACAACAGAATTCCGGGTGGATTACCACATTGCCCTGAGCTGGGCGGAAATATCAATTCTTGATCGTAGCATGAAATTGACCCTGTATATCAAATATCGGAATTAATTTTGGCTTGCAATGTTAAGACCAGCACTTTTTACAGACAATAAAAACGATATAGCACTCAAAACCAATACCCTATACTAAAAAAAAAGTGGTTTTCCTTAATTTCTGGCGAATAGGAATAAAACACCTGAATGGGCCCTATAAAAGATTCAAATCCATAGCCCAAGGCAAATCCTGAATACTCGGGTGCCACAAACCAATCTGCCGTTCTAAAAAGGTCATCGCCCACATTGGCGAAGTTTGCAGCAAACAACAGATGGTTCTTGGGATAGAACTCAAAATCCAATCTGCCATATGCCTTAACGTAACTGTTCCCCACCAAACTTAAAAAGTCGTACCCATAAAAAGGTATAAAATTATTGACCAGGTTGGTACCGAATCCGCCCAACACAAAATCCAAAGATGTTATAGGAGAAATCCCCCATTTAAAACCACCTTCCGTCTCCAAATTTAAGTACAGGTTTCTAGCCAACGAAAATGCCCCTCCCATCCTTGCCTTCCCAATGGAAAACTCCTTAAAGTTGTTGTTAAAATCGGACGACACTAGGTATAAGTGAAAATCACCATCGAAAAACAGGCCTTTTGTAGGAAAGAAAACATCGTCATAGGTGTCGAAGGTTAATTGCCCATAAGCACTATAGAAGTTACTTTTTTCAAAATAGGTCCTTTTTTTGGGAATATTGGAGACGGTATCTACCTGGGCCAAGGTCTTGGTACTGTATTTTAGCAATTTGTGCTCCAACCCCAGGGTAAAGGCAAATTCCTCCTGCAACACCGTCTGCAAATACACTTGGTTGGTTAGGTCGGTAGCACTTAAGTTAATGGTACTTATATTGGAACTCATGTCCACATCAAAATTAGACCTTATCAGGTCAAAATTAATTTCTTTGTTAAAGTCGTCCAATCTGGAATTTACGCCAAAACTCCAATAAAAACCCTTATCCACATAGTACTCCAAATTATACCGCAGATTATCACCAATTATAAAGTCTAGGGAAGCTACATCATCATCCATTAAAAAGTTCTTTTTGGTAAAATTCACCATACCTGCACTTTTGTAAAGATCATCAAAATGAACCCCCAGTCTTATGAACGTCTTATTTGGATTCTCCTTTACATTCAAGAGCAATCCCACCCCATCCCCATTATGGAGGAGCTCATACTTAATGGCGCTAAAATTACCTGTAGCGGACAGATTGTTTATCCCTTCCTGTAGTTTTTCAAAAGTTATTTTATCCTCTACATTAAACCTCAACTTACCCCTGATATAAGCACGGGAATAGTTGTAATTACCTTGGATCATCAATTCATTGATCATCAAGGTATCCCTTACCTTTGCCGCCCTGATCACCGGCCTTTTGCCCTGCATTTCATTGGATAATTTGGTAAGCTCTGCAATTTTGGACCTTGCGGCCACCTCTCCCCTATCTATTATTTGCGCTCCTAGATCAAAATCGATCACAGAAAAAGATTCTATGTCCGGGGTGATATAGATATCGGTTTCCACCGATTTTTTTTTCATGTCCTTCACGGTCCTATAATTGTTGATCTGCAGCAATATTTCGGTTGCACTCAGCAAGGCCTCCCTATCTGATAGTCCATGCTGAACATCGACCCCGATTACGACATCGGCCCCCATTCTTTTCACCTCCTTAATGGGGTAATTATTCACCACGCCCCCATCTATTAAGATCCTACCATTTATTTCCACGGGTCTAAAAAGAGATGGGAAGGTACCACTGGCCAAAATAGCCTCTGGCAAATAGCCCTTGTTTAGCAATACCTCGTCCCCGGTTTCAACATCCGTGGCAATACAGGCAAAGGGAATGTGCAACTTACTAAAGTCATTGATATCCTTTACATGGTACAATAATCTTACAAATTCATTATAAATACTTTGCCCTCCCGATAGCGCCTGTGGAATGGAGATCTTAAAATCGTTAAAGGGTAGGGTAAGTGCATATCTTTCAGAATCTTCCTTCTCGTAAAAAGTTTTGGCACTCCTGGGCACATTGTCCTGAATTAAGTTTTCAAAATCAGTACTTTTAAAAATAGAGTCCAATTGCGCAGCCGTATAACCCGAAGCGTACAAGGCACCAACAATGGCCCCCATACTGGTACCGGTTATATAATCGATCTTGATCCCTGCCTCCTCAATCACCTTAAGGGCGCCAATATGGGCCAAACCCTTTGCCCCGCCACCGCTGAGTACCAGCCCCACCTTAGGATCCCTTTTCTCTGTCAACTGCTGGGCCTGGGACAAATAGGAGGTAGAAATTAGACAAAATATAACAACCAATCGTAGCATTCAGTTAAATTAGGACTTTAATGGAAGGTTTCATAAATTTTCTTTGCTTTGGACATTCCTATGGTCTGGGCCAAACTGTCTATTGAAGCCTCTTTGATACGTTTTACCGATTTATACGCTTTCAGCAACTCCTCCACGGTTTTTTTTCCGATACCCTCTATGGCCTCCAATTCCGAGT
The DNA here is from genome assembly GCA_963972175.1 of uncultured Arenibacter sp. Classification (GTDB taxonomy): domain Bacteria; phylum Bacteroidota; class Bacteroidia; order Flavobacteriales; family Flavobacteriaceae; genus Arenibacter. The sequence goes on along the minus strand of CAXAVP010000079.1, from coordinate 5,034 downwards.
TAATGGCGGCTTTGCTGCGCTTATTCCTATGAAAGGTAATCCCAAACCTATGCGCCTCGTTCCTTAATTGTTGTATTATCTTTAATGTTTCGGACTTCTTATCCAAATACAAGGGTATGGGATCCTGTGGAAAATAGATCTCTTCCAATCTTTTGGCTATCCCCACTATAGCAATTTTACCCCTAAGCCCTAAGGCATCCAAACTTTTTAATGCCGAGGATAGCTGACCCTTCCCCCCATCTATGACAATAAGCTGGGGCAAGGCCTCCTCTTCTTGTAAGAGTCGCTTATAACGCCTAAAAACCACCTCTTCCATAGAGGCAAAGTCATCTGGACCCTCTACTGTCTTAATATTAAAATGCCTGTATTCCTTTTTGGAAGGCTTGGCATCCCTGAACACAACACAGGCTGCCACCGGATTGCTTCCTTGTATATTGGAGTTATCAAAGCACTCTATATGCCTAGGCTCACTGGAAAGACGCAGATCTGCCTTCATTTGGGCCATTATTCTATTGGTATGCCTATCTGGATCAATTATCTTAATCTGCTTAAATCTATCCTGTCTGAAAAATTTGGCATTGCGTTCCGATAGATCCAGTATTTTCTTCTTATCCCCCAGCTTGGGCACAACCACTTTAATATCCGGTTCCAAGGTAACTTCAAAAGGGACATACACTTCTTTGGACAATGAATTAAAGCGTTGCCTAATCTCTGTTATGGCCAATTGTAGCAATTCCCCATCCGTTTCCTCCAATTTTTTCTTGATCTCCATGGTATGGGAACGAATGATGGATCCATGAGAAAGCTGTAGAAAATTAACATAAGCGAAGGAATCGTCCGAAATTATGGTAAACACATCCACATTGTTGATTTTAGGATTGACTATAGTGGTCTTTACCTGATAGTTTTCCAATACCTCTATCTTCTCCTTGATCTGCTGGGCCTCTTCAAATTTCATCTCCCCGGCCAGCGCTTTCATCTGACTTTTAAAATAATGAAGTGAGGATTTAAAATTCCCTTTAACTATTTCCCTTATATCCCGTATCTGCCTGTGGTAATCCTCTTCGGACTGGTGCCCCTCACAAGGCCCCTTACAGTTTCCCAAATGGTATTCCAGACATACTTTGAATTTATCTGCGTCAATCTTTTCCGGAGCCAGGTCATAGGTACAGGTACGCAAGGGATACACACTCCTAATTAGGTCCAATAGGGTGTGTACGGTCTTCATACTGGTATATGGCCCAAAATATTCAGAGCCATCCTTGATCAATTTTCTGGTGGGAAATATCCTTGGAAACCTTTCATTCTTTATACATATCCACGGATAGGTCTTGTCGTCCTTTAGTAATACATTGTATCTAGGTCTGTATTTCTTAATCAGATTATTCTCCAATAACAATGCGTCCGACTCGGTAGGCACTACTATATGTTTAATAGATCTTATCTTCTTAACCAAAACACGGGTCTTTCCGTGATCATGCTTCTTGTTAAAATAAGACAAGACCCTTTTTTTAAGATTTTTGGCCTTTCCTACATAAAGTATCCTATCTTCCTGATCATAAAACTGATATACCCCGGGAGTGGTTGGAAGCGTACTCAACTGTACTTCAATAGGTATAGTGGCCATGTACTACCGTGAATTTTCTGAATTAATTTGCAATGGAAAATTACTATGTTTTTATTAAAGGACACAAAAAATATTACTATTTAACTTCCTGCTCCTATAACCAATTATGGACCTAGAAAGTTTCCTGCCCCTATTTAGAATACAAAAACAGACCGAAAATTAGATGTAAAGAAAATAATCTGAACCTATAAGCTTCCACCTGACGAAAAATACAATCGACAACCTACCTATACAACACAACATATCACAACCCAACAAAATAGTAATACCCTGAATTTCAACTCCTTACATTTAACAATTTTATAAAATAGGCCTCAAAAAAATACTATACCAAAAAAAATTGTTAAAAAAGTGGTATTTCATCGATAAAACACTACCCTTTATGGATGATATACCATTTTTTTATTTATATTTAAAAAAATTAAAATATTTACGCATGGACAACTATATAATAACCTTGGGAACATATTTAATTCTAATGCTCTTTTTCAAAATTTATGTTGCCGTGGCTTCTAAGGAGTAATTGTATCAACTAATTATACAGTGCTTTAACTTCCAAGTTTAACCAACTCCTATGTTGAAAAAAGATTTGCGCCTAACTTATACAAAGCGCCGTGAAAATCTTTCCTTGCAAACCGTATCCGATTTAAGCCTAGAAATAGCAAACCTGCTACTTAAATTACCTATTTGGGACCATTCTTTTTACCACTTGTTCCTATCTATTACCCAAAAAAAAGAGGTAGACACCAGTTACATACTTTCCATCTTACAAGGCAAGGACAAAAATATTGTTCTGCCAAAAATGCTCAACGATCAAGACCTTATCAATTATCTACTTACCGATAGTACCGTAATAAAACTTAATCATTGGCAGGTACCAGAACCCTTGGACGGGATTGAAATTCCGGCCGAAAAGATAGACGTGGTAATATTGCCGCTATTGGCATTTGATTTAAACGGAAATAGAATAGGATACGGAAAGGGCTTTTATGACGTCCTATTAAGCAAGTGTAGACCCGATGTAATTAAGGTTGGTCTTTCCCTATTTGAAGCAGAAGAAAAAATATCAGATGTTTCCCCCCTGGACGTGCCCTTGGACTATTGTGTTAGCCCGAAACAAATCTATAAGTTCTAGTTGGTTTCGCTAGCCTTATCTCCAAACGCCTTTTTATTGAATACTATAAGGATACCCACTCCAGTACTTATTGCCATGTCTGCAATATTGAAAACAGGCTCAAAAAAGCGAAACGTATTACCCCCTACTACTGGCACCCATTCTGGCCAAACGGTATCTATCATCGGAAAATAAAGCATATCCACTACTTTTCCATGAAATATACTCCCATATGGGTCAGACGAAAAGGCTGTAGCCACTTGGGAATAACTATCATTAAAGATTATCCCGTAAAAAACAGAGTCCAGTATATTCCCCAAGGCACCGGCGAATATTAAGGAAACCGAAAGTATTAAGGTGCGGGACGAATTCTTTTTAATGGTATCATATAACCAATAACCAATACCTATAATGGCAAACAACCTAAATATGGTCAATATCAATTTTCCTATCTCGTCCGAAATAGGGAGTATATCGCTCAATTTGGTTCCCCAAGCGGCCCCTTCGTTTTCTATGAATAATATTTTAAACCAATTAAAAACATCAACAGACTCGCCCAGAACAAAGTTTGTCTTAATGTAAATTTTACTTATTTGGTCTATGGCCAAAATTGCAATTATAATAATCAGGGATTTTTTTAAACTCATTTCTTACAAATAGATGCGGTAAAAATAAACATATTATTCGGTTTTTCTGATGCGGATATTTCCAGTAATGCTGTTAAGGGTAAATAGATTATCCCCATGAGGAACAAACTCCCTATCCACTTTCCCATATTTGCTGGAGGCCCGTATTTCTGCCTCCGAAGTGGATAGGACAATATTGCCACTTTGGCTGCTTACGGTAATATTCCCCCTTACTTCCTCCAAGGTGCAAACGCCGTCTGTCAAAGTAATTTCAAAATTGTCATAATCACCCGTAGCACTAATATTACTGTTGGTTCCCCTAACAGAAACATCGAGGTATTGGGGAATAGCAATTTTCAGGGAGATGGAGACCACTTTATGCGCACTTAATTTATCGTTGGGATTCCTAAAATTAGGCTGAAAACCTGCCCCTATCCAAACGGTATTCCCTTCCCGGAGAACATTTAGCAATAAATTCTGCATATATTCCCCATCCATGTCAGATTCCACGATTATACGTTTATCCGCAAGGGTGGTCAATTCTACTTTAAAGCAATTTTCGGAATCGATCTGGATAAGTGAGACCCCTTGGCCTTCCATGTCTTTAATCACTTTTTTTTGGGCATCCAAAGCAGATACACCCAATAAAAAGAATATAACTAGAAGCTGTCTCATTCCATAAAAAAACGCCTATTAAGGCGTTTTTATGATTTAGGATTGCATATTCTTGGCCTCAATACTTAGGGTAGCATGGGGCACCAATTTAAGTCTTTCCTTACTGATAAGCTTTCCTGTAACACGACATATACCATAGGTCTTGTTTTCTATACGCAGCAAAGCATTCTTTAAGTCACGAATAAATTTCTCCTGACGGATGGCCAATTGTGTATTGGCTTCCTTACTCATAGTTTCCGATCCCTCCTCGAAAGCTTTGAACGTTGGCGAGGTATCATCCGTACCATTATTACCATCATTCATATATGAGCTCTTTAGCAGTTGAAGGTGACTTTTTGCTTTCTCAATTTTTTCTTCGATCAAGACTTTAAACTCGTTCAAGTCTTTGTCCGCGTACCTTACTTTTAATTCTTCGGCCATAATCTTAATGTTTTACTATAAACAATCTGGTATTAACTTCATCGAAAGCTATTTCTATTCCGTTATCCAAGCTTTCCTCGAAATTAAGTTCGGCTGCCAAGGTCTCGGTTTTAATGTAAGCAACGTTACTTTCTACCGCCTCCTCAACTAAGCCATTTTTCAATAATTTAATATCTATCTTATCTGTCACTTCAAAACCGGATTCCTTTCTTAGGTTTTGAATTCTATTTACCAACTCCCTCGCAATACCCTCTTTTCTTAGGTCGTCATTTATGGAGATATCCAAAGCTACGGTAATAGGACCGGAACTGGCTACCAACCAACCTTCTATATCTTGAGAAGAGATCGCTACATCCTGTAACTGTAAAGTAATACTTTTATTATTAAAATGCAGCACAATTTCGCCCTCTTGTTCAATTTTTTGGATATCATCCTGGTTTAACTGCGCTACAGCACTGGCTATCAACTTCATATCCTTGCCGTACTTTGGCCCCAAGGTTTTAAAATTTGGCTTTATTTGTTTAACCAAAATACCGGAAGCATCGTCCAACAACTCTATTTCCTTTACATTC
>CAXAVP010000078.1:0-17368 GCA_963972175.1 uncultured Arenibacter sp. | reverse complement strand
AATTTGCCGTTATCCTCTCCATATTCAAATTTAAGATGCGGAAAATCGCCACTAATGCTCACCGTATAAGTATCATCCGTGGCATAGGTATGAGTGGCGTCTCCAGTATATACTGTAGTATCGTTAGAGCCATCTCCCCAGTCTACGGTATAGGCAAAAGTGCCTTCGCCGGTGGGTATGGTAATTTGATAGTCGTTGGAAGCTCCCGGATTATCGGTTTTCCAGGTGGTGATAAATTCGCCCTGGGCCATAGCACCGCCATACCTTAGACAGCAGAAGACCAAGAGCAATAACTTTATGGTAATTTTCATAAGATTAGATTAGGTTAATTTTTGATAATTGTAATGAGATAATGTTACCCCTTTTTATTGGGGAAGTAGAAGTTTTAATAGTAGTTTTTATGCATAGCATGCGTTGAAATTTGTTAACACCTTTTTTTATTATTGGTAGAAAATAGATGGAAAAATAACCCTACAGACCTCTATATATTGTCTTATATTCCTACAACTTGGTGTCAAAATTTAATATGAACACCAAGTTTTTAACATACCAATAAAAAATAAGGACAATTTTAATTGAGCAAATAACTAACAATAGGCTACTTACGCATTCCAAAAGGGACATTGCCCATTGGCACCCATTTTACCAAATAAATCGGGGTTTAAGCAAGATTTGTTATTCCGGTACGGAAATAACGCTGGAAAATCATACCAAAATGAAGTTGATTAAAAGTGAAAAATGACCAAAAAAGGTTCCTGCATCCAAACAAAATTTGCAGTGACCATAAGCATTATTAAAATGACTTCCTGTCGTTCCTAAAAAGTACTCAGTTGAAATGAAAAGGTCTCGACTCGACCTAACAAACCGCTTCGCTAAGTCTCCCGACTTAGCGAACACACTTAAACATTGTATATAGCCTCCAAGTAAAGCTTCGCTCCAGCTGACAAACCTCGACCGCTCTTTGTACTGGCTCCAAGAAACGAGTCCTAAAAGTTGTTAGTAGACTAAATGGTATTATTTGCCCTCTTTGCTAAGTTGCTCATATTCACTTGGACTATGCTCTGTGGCATTTTTAAACGCCTTGCTAAATGAACTTCTACTCGCAAAACCGCAATTCCAGGCTAGGGCGTCCATGGTGTTGCTGTTCAAAAAACCAGTTTCTATCAACTCCTTGGCATGCTCCATGCGCAAATTGTTCTTATATGCCGTAAAGTTTTGGCCGTAATACTGTTTTATGAAGTAGGATAAGTGGTGTGAGGGAATACCTAGTTCAACGGCACATTTGCTCACGGTAAAATCTTGTTTTAAATACCCTTTTTCCTTATTAAGTGCTTCCAGTTTCCTTTTTATTTCCGGCTCCTCCAATCCATATTTTAGATCTGTGCTTGTACTGTTCCCCATAGCCTCTTCTTGCCGAGACTTGACCGGTTTGGGAAACCCCCGGAGGATGGTAGGAAAGTAGATGGGAATGACCCCAATAGAGAACATTATTAAATATAGAATTATAGGCACCATGGACCCTCCTTCAAAAATATTTATCCCAAGCATATTCTCAAAGGCATAAAAAATGGCAAAAACGGCAAATAGAGTTAAGCCAAACCAAAAAACCAATAACCAATTGTTCAAAATCACCTTTAATCCGTCCGCCGTGCCCACTTTAATAAATTTCAATAATTTGGGCAACACGATCAATAGGGCAGCAAACTGCCATACATGCCGCATTAACATATGCTGGTCCAGATCTAAGAGCCAATAGCTTACATGCAGTCTGTTTTTAGGGTCGGTCATGGCACTATGTAACATGCCTGCAAATACCTCACCTGGTTGCAGGTAAATGTATACCACATCAATAATACTCAAAACAAAAGGCAGAAACAGTATGAGGTATCTTTTTTTCCATTTAAACTCATCAGCTATAATAGTTTCAAAATAAAAATAAATGGGAACGGCAAACAGATTATACAACATAAGTGGCCATAAAAAAAACCAGGTACAAATTGCCAAATGCCCACCGTCTATAATATAGGCCTGTAAGGCATATACCGAAAGTAAAAAGTAAAAACTACCCAAAAACATAGTGGCCTTGGGCTGGGTAGACTTTTTTAAGAACAACAGGGTGGTCAAGACAAAACCAAAAATCGCGGCTAATAATAAGATATTATACAAACTGAAAAGATTTTAAAAGTATTGACACCTATTTTTTAATTGGAATGGGTGCCCTATTAATCCAATACAACAACCTTGTAGCCTGTTATCAGCAACTTCAATATACTAATAATACCCATGGCTCTCCTTCAGAATGGTAGCCTAGCATTGACCACGGCTGTGAGATCATAGCATATGCCACCCTCAAAACCTTACTATACAACCCTTGAGGCACTTATAAAAGGAAGACATCCCTGCTCTTACAACAACTCTTACTAAAAGTCCAATCCTTGGTTTAGCCCTCCATAAACGCCAATCGTTGGCAAATTAAATGAAAGAAAATTACATTGCAACAATAATAAGGTTCATTTTTGCCCATCTTTATACACGTCTGCCGGCATCTCCACTTAAAGGTTTAACTTTGAACCATATAGGCAGAAAAAAATGACCCACACCACTACCTATCAAAACCGGCTCTCTAATTAATGGAACTATCAGTACATTTTAAACGATCTTACACCTTATTGGTTCCATCCCAGACATAGCGCCAATTAGCCGTGCAACATTAAATTTTTCCCAAATTTTGGGCAAAGGACAAACAGGGGCTATATTTGTAAAAAAATTTACGGTTGACAAAATCTACTATGTTACAACTGTTCGGACAGTCTCCCCAACTGGGAAAACTGCAGGAGACCATTGACCATTTTCAAGAAAAAACCACTGCCACCAAAGAAAAAAAGACCCAAATTAAAGGGCTTATTGGATCTTCTCTCTCCTTTGTCATTGCAGAATCCTTTCAAAAGGCCGATATGCCCTTTTTGTTTATTTTAAACGACAAAGAAGAGGCCGCCTATTACTTAAATGACCTGGAGCAGCTTATTGGGGATACAGAAGTGCTGTTTTATCCCGGAAGTTATAGAAGGCCCTACCAGATAGAGGAAACGGACAATGCCAATGTGCTTCTACGCGCAGAGGTCCTAAACCGTATCAACTCCAGAAAAAAACCGGCCATCATTGTGACCTATACCGATGCGCTTTTTGAAAAAGTGGTTACCCGAAAGGAACTGGAAAAAAACACCTTAAAAATTAAACTGGACGATACCCTTTCGCTCGACTTCCTTAACGAGGTTTTGTTCGAGTACAAATTTAAACGGGTCGATTTTGTTACGGAACCTGGCGAATTTTCGGTCCGTGGCGGTATAATGGATGTATTTTCCTTTTCCCATGACCAGCCTTATAGGATCGAATTTTTCGGGGATGAGGTAGAAAGCATCAGAACCTTTGATGTGGAAACGCAGCTATCTACAGACAAGGTAAAGAAGATTACCATTATCCCCAATGTAGAGAACAAATTTCTGGACGAAACCCGGGAAAGCTTCCTTAAATACATTTCCCCTAACACATTAATATTCAGCAAAAACCTGGATTTGCTCTGTGCCAAACTCAACTCCCTTTTTGAAAAGGCAGAGGAAGCCTTCACCAAACTGTCCAAGGAGATTAAGCATGCGCAGCCACAGGAGCTGTTTGTAAAGAGCGACCTGCTTAAACAACAGCTAAACAATTTTGGCCTGGTAGAGATAGATGCCAGCTCCAAGGACCAAAGTGGCAGGGATCCAATACTGTTTAACACCAAGCCACAGCCTTCCTTTAATAAGAAGTTCGACTTGCTGATAGAAGACTTGAACCGCAACCACGCCAATGGCTTTGCCAACTATCTCTTTTGCGCCACAGACCAACAGGCCAAAAGATTCCACGATATTTTTGATGAGGTAGACAAGGAAGTCCACTATCAGACCATTGTTCTCCCCTTATACCAGGGTTTTTTGGACAACGATCTAAAAATAGCCTGCTATACAGACCACCAGATCTTTGAGCGCTATCTTAAATTCCATATCAAAAATGGATATGCCAAAAAGCAGGCCATTACGCTTAAGGACCTCAATAAATTGGAAATTGGCGATTATGTTACCCATATAGACCACGGTATCGGGAAATTTGGAGGGCTCAAGAAAATAGACGTCGAGGGCAAAAAACAAGAAGCCATTAAACTGATGTACGGCGAACGTGACATCCTATATGTGAGTATCCATTCCCTACACAAGATTTCCAAGTTTAACGGTAAGGACGGGGCTCCACCAAAAATCTACAAACTGGGCTCCGGGGCATGGAAAAAAATAAAGGACAAGGCCAAGTCCCGTGTCAAAAAAATAGCCTTCGACCTCATTCAGCTCTATGCCAAGCGCCGACTGGAAAAAGGCTTTCAGTACGGGCCGGACAGCTATTTACAGCATGAACTGGAAGCCTCTTTTATCTATGAGGACACTCCAGACCAAAGCAAGTCTACCGAGGACATTAAAAAGGACATGGAAAGTGAAAGGCCTATGGACCGACTCGTTTGTGGGGATGTAGGTTTTGGAAAAACAGAAGTGGCCATAAGAGCTGCTTTTAAGGCCGTAGACAACGGCAAACAGGTGGCGGTACTGGTCCCTACCACCATTTTGGCCTTTCAGCACTACCGCACCTTCTCCGAGCGCTTAAAGGAGATGCCGGTCACCGTAGATTATGTAAACCGCTTTAGAACGGCCAAAGAAAAAAGGGAGACCTTGAATAATCTGGAGGCAGGAAAGGTAGATATCATTATAGGCACCCATCAATTGGTAAACAAAAATGTAAAGTTCAAGGACCTGGGCCTATTGGTTGTGGACGAAGAACAAAAATTTGGGGTATCGGTAAAGGATAAATTAAAAGCCATAAAAGAAAACGTAGACGTACTTACCCTTACGGCAACACCCATCCCCAGAACACTTCAATTTAGCCTCATGGCGGCCAGGGATCTATCAGTGATCAATACCGCACCCCCCAACCGATACCCCATAGAAAGCGAGGTAATACGGTTTAGCGAGGAAACCATTAGGGATGCCATTACCTATGAGATACAAAGGGGCGGACAGGTATATTTTATCCATAACAGGATAGAGAACATCAAGGAGGTTGCCGGTATGATACAGCGACTGGTACCCGATGCCAAAATTGGAATTGGCCACGGACAAATGGATGGCAAAAAATTGGAAACGCTGATGTTGGCGTTTATGAACGGGGAATTTGACGTATTGGTATCCACTACCATAGTGGAAAGCGGATTGGATGTCACCAATGCCAACACCATTTTCATCAACAATGCCAATAATTTTGGCCTTAGTGACCTGCATCAGATGCGCGGACGTGTAGGACGAAGCAACAAAAAGGCCTTCTGTTATTTTATTACCCCCTCCTATGACAACATGACCAATGATGCCCGTAAACGTATCCAGGCATTGGAACAGTTTACCGATTTGGGCAGCGGCTTTAATATTGCCATGAAAGATTTGGAAATCAGGGGTGCCGGTGATCTATTGGGAGGTGAGCAGAGTGGCTTTATCAATGAAATAGGTTTTGATGCCTATCAAAAAATATTGGCCGAAGCCATAGACGAACTCAAGGAAAACGAATTTAAGGAACTGTACGAGGAAGTTGGCGGCAAAGCAAAGGTCTTTGTCAAGGAAACCCAACTAGATTCCGATTTTGAATTATTGTTCCCGGACGACTATATTAATAATATCACCGAACGCCTCAACCTCTATACCGAATTGAACCAGATTTCCGACGAGGAAGGTTTACAAAAGTTTGAGACCCAATTAATAGACCGGTTTGGGGAACTGCCCACCCAAGCCGAGGACTTATTAAACTCCGTCCGTATTAAATGGATCGCCAATAGCATTGGATTGGAAAAGATAGTGATGAAAAAAGGAAAGATGATAGGCTATTTTATATCGGACCAACAGTCGGATTTTTACCAAAGCAGCACCTTTACGGCCGTATTGCAATTTGTACAATCCCATCCAAAATTGGCAAAATTAAAAGAAAAGCAGACCCGGAACGGACTGCGGCTATTATTGGTTTTTGAGCAAATTACTTCTTTGGACAAAGCCTATAAATCTATTCAACCATTTAGTTCCCTTGTTACAAAGGGAGGAATAACAGTATCATAAATCAGCTACAATTGATGCCTGGAAGAAAAATTTTTTTATTGATCGCATGCTGCTTTTCATTAATTATGGAAGCGCAGCATACCATTTCGGGGAATTTATCGCCCGCTGAAGATTTTAAATGGCTTATTGCCTACCAATTGGGGCCGGGTCACCAAAACTACATCGCAGACTCGGCGGTAAAAGAGGGCAAGTTTAACATAAAAATTCCGGAAAATGCCAAAACCGGAATGTACAGATTGGTCTATGCCATTCCGCAGGAAGAATTTTATTTTGATGTAATTTATAACGGTAAGGAAGATATAGCGTTGTCTTTTAATAACGAAGAGGGCCTAAAATTCCTCAATTCTGTAGAAAACACCCTATACACCAATTATTTTGCAGAAGTAAATGAGCTGGAAAGTAAAATTATTCAATTCTACTCTACCCCAAACAACGACCCAAGCCTACTTAGCAATATCCACAAGCAGCTGGATCAACTCCAAAAGCAGTACGAAACAAAATCCAAAGGGCTGATATGCGGACACTTTATAGCCGCCAACAAACCCTATATTCCATCAGAACATAAGGACATAGAAACCTATGTACGGCAAAAAAAGGAACATTATTTTGATGCTTTGGACTTCAGCGATACTGTTTTACAAGGGTCCGCATTCCTGACCGATAAAGCGGTTAATTATGTTTTTACGGCCCTGCCATACCGCAAAATGTCCGCAGAACAATTGGAAAAGGAAATACAGGCCAATATTACAAGGCTGGCCAGAATACTACTGCCAGTAGACCCCAACTTTAAAACGGATTTATTAGGCACTATATGGAGCCAACTAACGGAGAACCAATATACCAAGGCGGCCGATTATTTATACGAAAACTACCTAAAGGCCTTGGCTGTGGAAACCAAGGATACAGAATTGCTGAATAGCATAGCCACCTATAATCGCCTACGCCCGGGAGCCAAGGCCCCGGAAATTAGCTGGAGTGAAGGAGAGACAACCAAAAAACTAAGTGACTTGGAGGCTGCCAAAAACTACCTCATTGTTTTCTGGAGCAGCACCTGCTCCCATTGCCTACAGCAATTGCCCGAGCTTCACAAAAGGATTAAAGGGATTTCCAATATAACAGTACTTGCCATAGGATTGGAAGATGATGAGGAAAACTGGAAATTGGAATCTACAAAATTACCGGGATTCGTCCATGGTATTGCTCTTGGAAAATGGGAAAGTCCGTATACCACTTTGTACGACATTCATCAGACTCCTACCTACTATATTCTGGACAAGGATAAGCATATCGTTGCCAAACCCGAAGATTACAAAGAGGCTATAAATTTCTTAAAGGATGGTAAATAATAGCCGTTAGTTAGTGCTCGACACTATTTTTATAGCATTGAAACATTGGTAAATTGATTCATTACTACATTGGTAAATTATAATGTCTTAAGATCCTTAATGGTCTTAAAGGCCACATCTACCTGCTCATCGTTTACAATAATGGTAAATTCATTGGTAGTGGATATTACCTCATATAGCACAATTCCTTCCCAGGCCAGACGCTGAAAAATAAAGTAGTAGATTCCCGGAACGGAAACGTTCTCTGCCGGTAATTTTACGGTGATAGAAGAAAGGTTCTCCGCCTTTTGAGTACACTTTTCGTTTTTGAACAATTCCTCAACCGCATTTTCCAATATATTGCTTACCACAATATTGAGTTCGTTCACCCCTCTGGAAGAGGTATAAAAAACATCTTTGTTCCTATTTACCTCCTTTAACAAAACGGTCTGGGTCTCCAAAATGGATTCGGATACCAAAAAGGTAAAATCGGTCAATGACGACCGCACCGTAATCTCCCCAATATTTTTTAAAACTTTTATAATTTTGTGGGTAGCACGGAACTCCAAATCATCGGAAAGTCGCTTTAAAGCCATTACAATTGCACCGTTACGGATATCCTTGCCCAACTCGCCCTCTATTTCCGGTTTTACGATCCTGGAAAGCGAAGTTAAATTAATAATACCTTGAGCTAGAGCACTTTGCAAAAACGGCTTCTTCTTAATGTAGTCTTCTACGACCGACGAAATAGTCTTCATTTTCTTAAACTTTTAATTATTTGTTACAAATAAAACAAATAATTAAAAGTGATAAAATGCATTTTCCAAATGTTCAATGGTGTAATCGTCCCCATTTCGATGAACCGTAACAATATCGAATCGCACCTCAACATCAAGGTCCTTGCTCACCACATAGTGGTCAGCTGCCATGACCAATAGTTTAATTTTTTTATCGGTTACCGTATCGGCGATAGCCAATAATGAGTCCGAACTTCTGGATTTAACCTCCACAATTGCCAAAATATCGTCCTTTTTGGCGATGATATCTATCTCCGCCTTACGGTACCTATAATTCCTGTGTGCTATCCTATAGCCCTTTTTAACCAAATAATTGGTTGCCAATTGTTCTCCCTTTTTACCAAACTCATTATGATCTCCCATACGATAAAGATTGTAATTGCCAAAAAACGTGCATTTTATCGAAAATTGCACCTTGTCGTCGTCCAAATTTCCTTGAACCACGTATTTTGTTATGGATTCTGTTGAAAAGTTGCCATTAAAAATACTTTCGATACAAAATATACGTTAAAATTAAACCCCTTACCACTAACCTAATCAAATGCGGAATAAATTATGGAATTTTTCATAAACTGTAATACTTCTAGTTTGGCACCTTATACTTCCCCCTTAGATAAAGCCAAGGTGCAACATTTATATAGAAGATTGGGTTTCAGTGCTTCCGTGCAGACTATAGATGTGGCCATTGGCCAAACGGCAAACAATTTGGTAGACAGCCTTATTGCCGAAGCACAGAGCATTCCACCAATGGCGGCACCCACTTGGGCAGACTGGAACAACAGCAATTACCCCCAAGATGACGACCAACGCGGGCAGCTAATAAGGGCACAACAAGAAGAATTTAAATTGGCCTATACCAATGACCTACTTAGCAACAACCTCAGGGACAGGCTAAGCTTTTTTTGGAGCAATCATTTTGTAACGGAACTGGACGTATATAATTGTAATTCCTACCTTTACCATTATATCAACTGCCTACAACGCAACGCCATTGGCAATTTTAAAACCTTTGTCAGTGAAATTGGCCTTACAGCTGCCATGCTTTATTATCTGGACGGGGTGTACAACAACGGAAACAACCCCAATGAGAATTATGCCCGTGAACTTTATGAGCTTTTTACCCTAGGGGAAGGTAATGGTTATACCGAAGAGGATATCATTGAAACGGCCAAGGCCCTATCGGGCTATGTAGAAAGAGGCGAAATAGGCTGTGAGCAAGTGCTATTTGATGCCTCCAAGTTTAATACAGAGAACAAAACCATATTTGGAAGGACCGGGAACTGGGGGTATGACGATGTGATAGACATACTTTTTGAAGAAAGGGCCAATGAAATAGGCTATTTTATATGTAAAAGACTGTATGAATTTTTTGTACACCCGGATTCTACCGATGAGGCCAACAATGCAAAAACCATTATAGATGGCCTCACTGCCACCTTTATCAGCAATAATTTTGAACTGGCACCGGTATTAAGTCAGCTTTTTAAGAGTCAACATTTTTTTGACGACGAAGCCATAGGTGTTATTATTAAAAGTCCGTTCGACCTATATCTACATACCATCAATGAAACAGGGTTTGCCTATAACGACACTACCATTGGCAGTGCCATAAATTACAGTGGAATGCTTGGACAAGAGCTATTTGACCCTGTTGATGTTGCCGGATGGCAGCGTAACAGAAGTTGGATAAACACCAATTTCCTAATTGGACGTTGGCTTACCATGGAGACCATTTTGGACGGCTTTTTTCAGGACCGGCCAGAACAGTTTAGGACACTGGCCATGGATGCCGTTGGCCCTGCCAACAGCAACACCAGCAACCCAGAAATTGTTGTACGGGCCATAGTGGATAAAATTACCCCAAAAGGAATGTTTACCCAACAGGATTTTGACAATGCCATGTCGGCCTTTAAGATAGAGGATGTACCAGAAGACTATTACGGTCCGGACTATATCCCTGGCGGACAATCTTTATGGATATTGAGTGTTAGCCAAGAGGTACCCTCACAGGTGCACCTACTATTAAGACACCTTTCCAGACAACCTGAGTTTCAACTTAAATAAAACCGACCATTATGTGCGATACCCATCATAAATCACCCCATAAAGGCAAAGACCAAGAGGGTCATGATCTGGAACATAAAAAGTGGAGCAGACGCTCCTTTATTCAGGCCTTAGGTATTGCCGGCTCGGGATCCATGATGCTGGGCAGCAACTTTCTAACAGCCTCTGCACCCTCCCCTTTAACCTCGGCTATAGCCATGGCAGAGACAGACAATATCCTAATTTTAATTCGTTTGTCCGGAGGTAATGACGGCCTCAGTACCATTATCCCCATAGAACAATACGATGTATATGCCAATGCACGCCCCAATATTTATCTTCCAGAGAGCAAGATATTGCGGTTAACGGATGAATTTGGAGTGCCTACCTATATGAAGTCTTTGGAGCCCATGTGGGGCGAAGGCCAATTTAAAGCCGTTCACGGCGTAGGCTACGAAGGCCAAAGCCTGTCCCATTTTACGGGTTCGGATATCTTTGCCAATACCGACCTAAGCACTACTGGTTTTAGTGGCCGGGATACAGGATGGATGGGAAGACATTTTGAACACCTTTATCCCGATTACCTATCGGACTTTCCCGGTAGCAGGCCTGAAGGTCCTGCCGCCATTCAGGTAGGTAACTACGGCAGTTTGGTCTTTGAAGGAGAAGAGACCAACTATGCCTATGTCACCAATAATATAGACCAGTTAGAGCAGATTGCCGAAACCGGATTGCAATATTCTTTGGACGAATCCCTTTTTGACAGTTGCATGTATAGCGATCAGATAAAGTTTCTACGTGGCGTATCAAACGTAACCAATGAATATGCGGGTAAAATACACGAGGCCTATATGCGTGGTGCCAATCAAATAGAGTACCAGGACAATGGTTTTGCCAGACAGTTGGCATTGTTGGCCAGATTGATAAAAGGTAATTTGGGCACCAAGGTGTACATGATCAGTTTGGGTGGTTTTGACACCCATGGCAATCAACCCTTGGTACACGAGCGACTTATGACCCAGCTTTCCATAGCAGTGGACAATTTCTATGACGACCTGGCATTTACCCAGCAGGACGACAAGGTATTGAGCATGACCTTTTCCGAATTTGGAAGGCGGATCTATGAAAACGGCTCCAATGGAACCGACCATGGTAAGGCCGCTCCCACCCTATTTTTTGGGTCCGGATTAAATGGAAGTGCCTTTGTGGGAGAGCACCCCTCCTTGGATGAACCCAATAGCAGGGGCAACCTGGAATACACCATGGATTTTAGAAACCTCTATGCCACTGTACTGGCAGAATGGTTATGTGTAGACATTCCGCTTGTGGAACAACATATTATGGACGGTTATAAGTATACCCCGGTAAATCTTGGTTTTAACTGTAGCGGGGTAGACTTTCCTGAAATTACCTATAGCGATGGACAACCTACTCCACCGTCCCCTGCCGATCCAACGGAGGAGCCCAGTCCGGAATTGGTAAATGCTATAGTACACAAGCCTTATTACCCCACGGACAAAACACCACATATCTACCTGGAAATGCCTTTTTCGGCCCATGTAGACATCCAGATATTTAATATCATGGGACAATACCTTGGGTCTGTCTTCAACGAAATAATGTTGGAAGGCTCAACCGAAATAAACGTACGCGAGCGACTAAAAACCTATTTGGCCTCGGGAAAATATATCTATAGGATTCAAGTTCAAGATCAAAAACTTAGCAAGTCTATTATGGTAGCATAAATTCACCCCTACTTACTATGCGAGAAGGCCTTCGTACACTCTGAATTCTTTTCAGGGTAGCGAAGGCTTATTTTTTAAGGGAATGCCTCGCCTCCTCGTAAAAATCTTTATTTTTGCAGCCTAATTCACGAATAATGTCGCAAAACCAACAGAATCCCACCAGATATACCATAACCGCTGCACTGCCATATACCAATGGCCCCATCCATATAGGGCATTTGGCCGGAGTATATGTACCTGCGGACATCTATGCCAGATTCTTACGATTAAAGGGCAAGGATGTGGCCTTTGTCTGTGGAAGTGATGAGCACGGTGTTGCAATTTCCATGAAGGCAAAAAAAGAAGGTGTAAGCCCACAGGATGTCATAGATAAATACCATGGCATCATAAAAGAATCCTTTGAGGAATTTGGAATAACCTTCAACAACTACTCCCGTACTTCGGCCGAAATACATCATAAAACCGCCTCCGATTTCTTTGTAAACCTATATGAAAAAGGCGACTTTATTGAGGAGACCACCGCTCAATTATACGATGAGGAGGCGCAGCAGTTTTTGGCCGATCGCTTTGTTATAGGGACCTGCCCAAAATGCGGCAATGAGGAAGCCTATGGGGATCAATGTGAAAATTGTGGATCTTCTTTAAACGCCACGGACCTCATAAATCCAAAATCTACCATATCCGGGGCCGTACCCTCCCTAAAGGAAACCAAACACTGGTTTTTACCATTGGATAGGTACGAAGACTTCCTAAAAGAATGGATCTTGGAAGGACATAAAAACGATTGGAAACCCAATGTGTACGGTCAGTGCAAATCCTGGATCGATGACGGTCTAAAGCCCAGGGCAGTAACCCGCGACTTGGATTGGGGAATCCCAGTACCCGTAGAAGGTGGCAAGGGCAAGGTACTCTACGTTTGGTTTGATGCCCCTATAGGTTATATTTCCTCTACCAAGGAATGGGCCGCTAGGGAAGGCAAGGACTGGGAACCTTATTGGAAATCCAAGGACACCAAAATGGTCCACTTCATTGGCAAGGACAATATTGTATTCCACTGTATTATTTTCCCCAGTATGTTAAAGGCGCATGGCGAATTTATCTTGCCCGAAAATGTTCCGGCCAATGAATTCCTGAACTTGGAAGGCAACAAACTGTCCACTTCCAAGAATTGGGCGGTTTGGCTGCATGAATATCTGGAAGATTTCCCAGGTATGCAGGATGTTCTTAGATATACCCTTACTGCCAATGCCCCGGAAACCAAGGATAACGACTTTACCTGGAAGGATTTTCAGGCCAGGAACAACAATGAACTGGTTGCCATATACGGTAATTTCATTAACAGGGTAGTGGTCCTTACCAATAAATATTACAAGGGTGTTGTTCCACAACCGGGCCAGTACAGTGAGGTAGATGTGGAAACCTTGGCCGAACTTAAAAAATATCCCGAGATCATAGGCAGCTCCATAGAAAGATACCGTTTCCGTGAGGCCGGACAGGAGGTCATGAATTTGGCCCGACTGGGAAATAAGTACTTGGCGGACGAAGAGCCTTGGAAAGTAATAAAGCAGGATGAAGAAAGGGTAAAAACCATTATGTTCGTTGCCCTTCAGATAGCATCGGCCTTGGCTGTATTGAGTGAACCCTTTTTGCCATTTACTTCCAACAAATTAAAGCAGATCCTGGACATCTCCCCTAGTGGAACAGCAGGCTCATTGGCTTGGAACGATATTGCCGATAAGGAAATTCTGCTACCCGTTGAACACCAAATAAATGCTGCCGAATTATTGTTCAGTAAAATTGAGGACGAAACCATACAGGCGCAATTAGACAAATTACAAGCTACCAAAAAAACAAATGAAAGTATGAACAAAGCGGTAAGTCCACAAAAAGACATCATAAGTTTTGATGATTTCTCCAAACTGGATATGCGGGTGGGTACCATTATGGAAGCAGAAAAAATGCCCAAAGCGAAAAAGCTGTTGGTCCTAAAAGTAGATACTGGATTGGATGTAAGGACTATCGTATCCGGAATTGCCGAGCATTTTGCACCGGAGGATATTGTAGGCAAAAAGGTTACGGTATTGGTGAATTTGGCCCCCAGGGCCCTGCGTGGTGTGGAAAGCGAAGGCATGATCCTTATGACCGAAAATGCAGAAGGAAAATTGGTTTTCGTAAATCCGGACGAGGATGGCGTAAAAAGTGGAGAGACCATTAACTAGGTTTCCCCATAACGGTTATAAGAAGGAAGAGCGCAAAGCCCTTACATGACCTCGCTGCGCAGCTGAAGATAGTAACGCATAAAATCCACAACCCATTCATGAACCTGATTTCCTTTATTGTCAAGCACACCCAACTTCCTTTAAAGGGGGTAGAAAATACGGTTTCCTTATTAAACGAGGATTGTACGGTACCTTTTATCTCCAGATACCGTAAGGAACGTACCGGTAACTTGGACGAGGTGCAAATTGCTGACATTGTACAGTACAAATCGCAGTTTGAAACCTTGGAAAAACGCAAGTTGGCCATCCTTAAGTCTATAGAAGAACAAGAGGAATTGAGCCCTGAGCTGACCAAAAAAATAAATGATGCAGAGGAGCTCACCACTTTGGAAGACCTCTATCTACCCTTTAAGAAAAAGCGAAAAACAAAAGCAGAAACTGCCAAAAAAAATGGCTTGGAGCCCTTGGCAAAAATACTTTTGGCGCAGCGAAACGATGAAATTGACTATGAGGCCTCAAAATACCTGAACGATGCCGTTCCCAATGAAGATGATGCCTTGGAAGGTGCCCGGCATATTGTTTCGGAATGGATCAACGAGCGCACTGATATCCGAAATCTGATTAGAAAACAATTGGAGCGCTTTGCCATGATCACTACCAAGTTGGTAACTGCCAAAAAAGAAGAAGAAAAAGCACAGAAATTCAGGGATTATTTTGATTGGAGCGAGGCCTTAAGCCGTTGTCCTTCACACCGATTGTTGGCCATACTGCGAGCCGAAAACGAGGGCTATATTCGGGTTAAAATAGAAATTGACGATGACAAGGCCCTCAACAATATGGAGAACAGGCTTATCAAAGCCAATAACGCCACTACCCCACACCTACAATTGGCCATCCAAGATGCCTACAAGAGGCTACTCTATCCATCCCTATCCAAGGAGATTTTAAAATCTGCCAAGGAAAAGGCCGACGATTCGGCTATTCAGGTTTTTTCCAAAAACCTGAAACAGCTCTTGTTGGGCGCTCCCTTGGGCGAGAAAAGGATATTGGCCATAGATCCGGGATTTAGAACGGGTTGCAAGCTGGTATGCCTTAGTGAACAGGGTGAACTACAGCACAATGAGACCATTTACCCACACCCACCACAAAACGATAGCAAAGGGGCCATAAAAAAAATTAGCTCCCTGGCAGACGCCCATAAAATAGAGGCTATAGCCATAGGAAACGGTACCGCATCCCGGGAAACGGAGCAGCTTATAAAACGCATACAATTTAAGAACCCTATTGAAGTTTATGTGGTGAGCGAGGCCGGGGCCTCTATATATTCTGCCTCCAAAATAGCCAGGGAGGAATTTCCCAATTATGATGTAACCGTTAGGGGGGCCGTATCCATAGGAAGGCGACTGGCCGACCCCTTGGCCGAACTGGTTAAAATAGATGCAAAGTCGATCGGAGTTGGGCAGTATCAGCATGATGTAGACCAAAATAAGCTAAAAAATTCCTTGGACGCAGTAGTGGAAAATTGTGTAAATACCGTAGGGGTCAACATTAATACCGCCAGTATACCCTTATTGAGCTATGTTTCCGGAATTGGCCCCAAACTGGCAGAGAACATTGTAGCCCACAGGAATGAAAATGGTGCCTTTGGCAGTAGATCCGAAATAAAAAAAGTAGCCCGATTGGGAGTTAAGGCCTTTGAGCAAGGCGCCGCATTTTTACGTATTAAAAACGCAAAGAACCCCTTGGATGATTCCGCGGTACACCCGGAAAGCTACCCAATTGTGCAAAAAATGGTCAAAGACCAAGGCCTTGGACTATCAGAAATTATTGGCAATAAAGAAGTACTAAAAAAAATAGACCTAAATAAATACTGTACAGAAAGTGTAGGCCTTCCTACCCTGAAAGACATTATAAAGGAATTGGAAAAACCCGGGTTGGACGTTCGTGAAAAAGCCAAGGTATTTACCTTTAACCAAAATATTAGAACTATCAACGATCTTAGCAGCGGACAATTATTGCCAGGAATTGTTAACAACATCACCAATTTTGGCTGCTTTGTAGATATAGGGATAAAAGAAAGTGGCCTCATCCATATCTCCAACCTCTCGGACAGCTTTGTAAAGGACGTAAATGAACACGTAAGCCTTCACCAACAAATAATAGTAAAGGTATTGGAAGTGGATATCCCTAGAAAACGCATACAATTGGCCCTGCACAAATAAGCCAATAATTGGGAACATAGCTACCGAAAGGAAGTAAATATTCGTAACTTTAATTACTAAATATAAAGTTATGTTATCCAAAAAATTAGAAAAAGCCCTAAACGGGCAGGTACGTATAGAGGCAGAATCTTCACAGGTATATTTATCCATGGCCTCTTGGGCCGAAGGCAAGGGACTGGAAGGGATTGCACAATTCATGTACAGCCAATCGGACGAGGAACGTCTACACATGCTAAAACTGGTGAAATATATCAATGAACGTGGTGGACACGCCCAAGTTTCTGCCCTGAATGCCCCCAAAACCGACTTTGAGACTTTTCAGAAAATGTTCCACGAATTATTGGAACACGAGGTATTTGTATCAAAGAGCATAAACGATCTGGTACATGTAACCTTGGAGGAAAAGGATTATGCCACCCATAATTTCTTACAGTGGTATGTGGCCGAACAAATTGAGGAAGAGGCACTGGCCAGAACTATCTTGGACAAAATAAACCTTATTGGAAACGACAAGGGAGGCCTATACCTATTTGATCGTGACATACAGCAAATTACGGCCAACAGTGTTGCCATTACGCCAAAATAATGAATGGGCAGCCACAGGGCATCACCCAGGGCATAAAAAGGAACCCTCATAGGTATTGGGTTCCCAAAGCAATATACCCCGCGATAAAGGCGGGGTTCGTTATACTATATCATTTCAATCTGGCTAAGGCCAGATAAAAGGTATTAAACCTCAGGACAAGCCTGTCTGCCGACAAAGGCAGGCCCCGAACCTAATAATACGAACCGACCCAAGGGTCGAGGTATTGAACCTAGATCCCGCCGAAAAAGGCGGGATTAG
>CAXAVP010000077.1:0-17423 GCA_963972175.1 uncultured Arenibacter sp. | reverse complement strand
CAGCGCCCCATTCACTTTAAACTAAGCTTTTCTAAAATAGAACTGTGCCAATAGCCATATTCCAAATAGGGAGCACAACTTTACATTTCCAAAAAAGAAGTATCAAAAATTACCAGGGTTGCCTGTACACCAAATAATCCACCGGTATACATAAGATAGTATCCTGTTGTTTAAAATGGTTATCTATTTGGGTCTAAGCACCCCCTTCTCTTTCAAAACTGCCTAAAATATACACAGCCAAAAGTAAACAGTGTGGAACTTTATTGGGTAAAATATAACGAAGTGCTTTTTAGGACCATTAAACCCTTTTTACCTCCTAAAATAAAGGCCCTTTATTAACAGCCTCCACCTGTATTTTTCTTCATCCACCCCTTTAACTTTTAACTGTTTATTCAGCTGATAATTCGTTTTTTTGGGGAATTTGCATTTAGTACCTTTGCTAGTAATTTAACTTTAAAAACTAACTATTATGGGCAAAGGATTTTTTCAAGTCCCTACGGCGATTAACGAACCAATTAAAAGTTATGCCCCTGGTTCAGCAGAGCGGGCAGAAGTATTGGAACAATACAAGGCTTATTACAATAGCAAAGTAGACATTCCAATGTTTATTGGTGGAAAAGATATAAGAACAGCAAACACCAGATCCATTTCACCACCCCATGATCACCAGCATATTGTAGGGCAATACCATTTGGCCAATGAAGAGTTGGTTTCAGATGCCATTTCCAATGCGTTGGAAGCAAGAAAAAAATGGGCAGAATTACCATGGGAGCAACGTGCCGCAGTCTTTCTAAAGGCCGCCGATCTTATTTCCGGACCTTACCGTGCAAAGATCAATGCAGCTACCATGATGGCTCAATCCAAAACAATACATCAGGCAGAAATTGATTCGGCCTGCGAACTAATAGATTTCCTTCGTTTCAACATTGAATACATGTCCCAAATCTATGAGGAACAACCAGATTCTGCCGAAGGCCTTTGGAACCGGGTAGAGTATCGCCCGTTGGAAGGATTTGTCTATGCCATAACCCCCTTTAATTTTACCGCTATCGCCGGCAATTTACCAGCTAGTGCCGCTATGATGGGAAATGTGGTACTTTGGAAACCAAGTGACCATCAGATCTATTCGGCAAAAGTAATTATAGATATCTTTAAGGAAGCCGGACTCCCTGATGGGGTAATCAATGTAGTGTACGGGGACCCTGTCATGATTACCAAAATAGCCTTGGAACATCCAGATTTTACAGGCATCCATTATACGGGATCCACACAGGTTTTTAAAGATTTATGGAAACAGATCGGCAACAACATCCATAAGTATAAAACCTACCCTAGAATTGTAGGTGAGACAGGAGGAAAGGATTTTATAGTTGCACATCCAACCGCCAACCCTAAACAAGTGGCCACAGCCATTGTTAGAGGTGCCTTTGAATTCCAAGGACAAAAATGTAGTGCCGCATCCAGGGTATACCTACCCAAATCTATTTCCCAAGAAATATTGGAACATGTTAAAACCGATCT
This sequence comes from uncultured Arenibacter sp., assembly GCA_963972175.1. Lineage (GTDB taxonomy): Bacteria > Bacteroidota > Bacteroidia > Flavobacteriales > Flavobacteriaceae > Arenibacter. Next base: position 15,902 of record CAXAVP010000077.1, on the reverse strand, counting down.
GCAATCTTTTAACAAGCCTGGCTCTCCGGAAGATATGAGCAATTTTATCACTGCCGTTATTCATGAAGCCTCTTTTGACAAATTGGCAAAATATATAGATCAGGCTAAAAAGGACAAGGATGCTACCATCTTTGCGGGAGGAAACTATGACAAATCCCAAGGGTATTTTGTAGAGCCTACCGTTATTGTAACCACGGACCCGAAATACACCACTATGGAAACCGAGCTTTTTGGTCCTGTGGTCACTATATATGTTTACGAAGACCAGGATTGGTCCCAAACCCTTGAATTGGTAGACAGCACCTCGGAATATGCCCTTACCGGAGCTGTAATTTCTGGCGATCGTTATGCCATTGACGAAGCCACCAAAGTACTGCAGAACTGCGCTGGCAACTTTTACATTAATGACAAACCAACTGGGGCCGTAGTAGGTCAGCAACCTTTTGGCGGAGCCCGTGCATCAGGAACCAATGACAAGGCCGGATCTGCCCAAAACCTACTTAGGTGGGTTTCTCCTAGGCTGATCAAAGAAACCTTTGTAACACCAGTGGATTATCGTTATCCCTTTTTAGGATAACATCCAATTTAGATAAGATTTATTAAGCCCGTATTTGCTACTGCTATACGGGCTCTTTTTTTTGACCAACCTAAATTGGAAGCTAGTTTTACATAACCGGAACATTGGGTATACAATGTGCTTCATCCTCAAAATTCAGAGTCGCGACAAGGATCTTCACTGTGTAGCCTTAAAGTGGAGAAACTCTTGTTTAACTAGCCTCCACCTCCTCTACTTCAAGGCGACTACTAGCCCTGAAATTCCCGTATATCGAAGAAAAAATCTAAAAGACAGACTTGTCAAATCACTGCCAATCAACAGTTTTAACATTCCTTTACATTCATATTCCACAATATTAATGTAAATTTAACGTTAAGTAATTGTAAACTTACCATAAATTTAGTGTTAACTAAAAAAGAATGTCATGAAAGAACGACTAGAAAAAAACGCTACAAAAAAGACAAAAGGGTTCTCTTTGAGGAATATCCCCAAGTTTATTAAGGATTATGCCAAAACCTGCAGGGAATCCTATTATCATATGTTAAGCCTGTAGTATTTAACCCTTATATTTCATGGGCAAATAGACCATTTTTTTGGTTTCAAAGAATTCCTCTTCAAATATTTCCGCAAGATTGTAGATCTGTACGGTACGGTATTCCTTTAATTCTTCTTCTAGATCCCCCCCTTTTAAATATAGGATGCCATTTTTACGCGAGTGATCGGAATTCTTTTTTATTTTCCCCTTCACCCAATGTACAAAAGTAGGCATGGCGGCCACTGCCCTGCTCACTATAAAATCAAATTGTCCTTCAATATCCTCCACTCTGGAATGTATAGCCGTTACGTTTTTAATTTGCAGGCCTTCAACCACCTCTTGAACCACTTTTATTTTTTTTCCTATGGCATCTACCAAGGTAAAATGGGTATCCGGAAACAATATGGCCAGAGGAATGCCGGGAAATCCACCTCCAGTGCCTACATCCAACACAGTTGCCCCAGGATTAAACTGCTGAAATTTAGCAATTCCCAAAGAATGCAGTACGTGGCGCACATATAATTCATCTATATCCTTGCGGGACACTACATTAATTTTCATATTCCAATCCTTATACAAATCCTGCAATAATTCAAACTGACGTTTCTGCGATTCTGTTAGATCGGGAAAATATTTATATATAATTTTTAAGTCCATAAGTTTATTGAATTAGTGGCAAAAATAGTATATTAATGCCCATCGCCTAAGTTTTAATAAATCAGTTATATTTATTTTGGGCACGAATTACCGTATATTTACAAAAAATTAAATCATGGACAAGAATCCTATTCGATTTTCTCGAAAAGACTCTGCACAATTTTTCAAAACCCTTAACAAGCGGGTTAATGATTATTTTAAGGAAAATAACCTAAAAAAAACTGGCAATTGGAAATTGCACCTCAAGACAGCTGTAATGTTTGCACTCTTTCTGGCCCCATATTTTTTAATATTAACACTTGGCCTACCTAATTGGGCCAATTTATTATTGACCATAACCATGGGTGTTGGCATGGCCGGCGTGGGCATGAATGTTATGCACGACGGCAATCACGGCTCCTACTCCAATAAAAAGTGGGTAAATAAGATTATGGGCGGTAGTATTTATATCCTTGCTGGAAATGTTTACAACTGGCAGGTACAACACAATGTACTTCACCACACCTACACCAATATCCATGAACACGATGAGGATTTGGAAGCAGGTAGGATCTTAAGGTTTTCAAAACATGCCAAATGGCACAGGTTCCATAAATTTCAACATTATTACTCCATATTCTTATACGGACTACTGACGTTTAACTGGGCCATCACCACCGATTTTCAACAGATGTACCGGTACACAAAAAGAAAATTGGCCTATGGGAAATTCCCAAACCCCGTTATAAATTGGAGTATGTTGGTAATCACCAAAATGATCTATTTAACCATATGGATCATATTGCCCATGTTGTTCTTGGATATTGCTTGGTGGAAAATTCTTTTGGGCTTTTTTATTATGCATTATGTTGCCGGGGTTATCCTAAGTGTAGTCTTTCAATTGGCACATGTGGTAGATGAGGCAGAAACACCACTTCCGGAACAAGATGGAACCATGAAAAACACTTGGGCTATACATCAACTGTTCACTACGGTTAATTTTGGCACCAAAAACCGTATCGTCAATTGGTTTACAGGTGGCTTAAACCATCAGGTAGAGCACCATATATTCCCTAACATCAGCCACATCCATTACACAAAAATTGCAAAAATTGTTAAAGAGATCGCTGATGAATTTAATTTACCCTACAACGAATATAAAACTACAAGAAAAGCTATAATTTCGCATTTTAAACATCTTAAAGAACTGGGCAAGAAACCCAATTTTCAGTATCAGTAAATTATAATAATACAATGAAAAACCATTTATCCGATAGGATCAATTCCATGTCCACTTCGGCCACTTTGGCCATGGCCGCGAAAGCAAGGGAATTAAAAAGCGAAGGCAAAGACATTATAGGCCTCAGTTTAGGGGAACCAGACTTTAATATTCCAGATTTTATTAAAGACGCTGCAAATGAGGCGATAGACCAAAATTACAGCAGCTATTCTCCCGTTGATGGTTATGCTGACCTTAAGCAGGCCATTGCCAATAAGTTTAAGAGAGACAACGGACTAACCTACGGTCTTAACCAGATTGTGGTCTCTACAGGTGCAAAACAGTCCTTGGCCAATATAGCCATGATTATGTTAAACGCCGGAGATGAAGTTATTTTACCAGCTCCTTATTGGGTTAGTTATAGCGATATAGTAAAATTGGCCGGGGGTGTTCCCGTTGAAGTGCCTACAAGCATTGATACGGATTTTAAAATGACACCGGACCAATTGGAAAAGGCCATAACGCCAAAAACCAAAATGATGTGGTTCAGTTCTCCTTGTAACCCTAGTGGATCTGTATACAACAAAGAGGAATTGGAAGGCTTGGCCGCAGTACTCAAAAATCACCCTAATATCTTTGTGGTATCGGACGAGATTTATGAGCATATTAATTTTAGGGGCGGACATGTTAGTATCGCAAATGTTGAAGGTATGTATGACCGTACCATCACCGTAAATGGTGTTTCAAAGGCATTTGCCATGACTGGATGGCGTATAGGGTATATTGGCGGACCAGAGTGGATTGCCAAAGCCTGTACCAAATTTCAGGGCCAGATTACCAGTGGTGCCAACGCCATTGCACAACGCGCCACTATAGCAGCCTTGGAAGCCCCTGTATCCTCCATTAAATTCATGATCGATGAATTTCACAAAAGACGTGATCTTATCTTGGAATTGTTGGGTGAGATAGAAGGGTTTAACCTTAACGTTCCAGAGGGAGCGTTTTATGTATTCCCGGACATCTCCAGCTTCTTTGGCAAAACAATCAACGGCACATTGATCAACAATGCTTCGGATTTTGCTTTGTACCTTTTGGAAAACGCCAACGTAGCCACTGTTACCGGTGAAGCCTTTGGGAATCCCAATTGCATACGAATTTCCTACGCCGCCTCGGAGAAGGAATTAAGGGAAGCTATTTCTAGAATAAAAGCTGTATTATAACACTTATTACAAGCTCCGCATAAAAAAAATGGACATCTTTATCGATGTCCATTTTTTTTATATCAATACAAAAACGGAATCAATACGTTTAGCCAAGATCTTTAAATACGTTTCCAAAAATAAGGTGAAAGCAATATAAGAACGGTAAAAAGTTCCAACCTTCCCAAAAGCATTAAAAATCCACACCACCATTTCCCCAAGGCAGGAAGGCTATTAAAATTGGTCAAGGGGTTTAGGGATCCCAAAGCCGGACCTACATTGCCCAAGGAGGAGGCTGCTCCACCAATAGCACTTTCAAAATCCAAACCTAAGCCGCCCAATACCAAGGAACCAATTATAAACAATAACATATACAGTACAAAAAATGCAATTATATTGTACACTATATTTTCTTGAACGGTTTTGTTGTTATATCTAACGGGTATAATAGCGTTGGTATGCAAGGTACGCTTAAACTCCAACAAGCCATTTTTAATAATAATCAAATGCCTCATTACTTTGATACCTCCTGCGGTAGAGCCGGCAGACCCTCCCAAAAACATCAGTCCAAAAAAGAACACGGTTAAAAAGGGCGTCCAAGCAGTAAAGTCGGCCGTCACAAATCCAGTAGTAGTAATAACCGATATTACCTGAAACAAGGTATGCCTAAAGGCACTTTCGGCCTCCCCAAATATCATGGGGTGAAAATCTGACTCCGCCACATTTCCCTGAAAATATACCACCAAGCCAGCAACTATAGTAAAACAGAGTATAAAAATAGAATAAAACTTAAACTCCTCATCCATAAGGACTTTCTGCACCTTTCCCTTAAAAGCGTAGTAACTAAGCACAAAATTACTGCCCGCCAAAAACATGAACAGTATAACGATATACTGTATCAAGGGTTCGTTGTTCCAATAGGCCATACTGGCATTTTTGGTAGAAAACCCTCCCGTAGATAGCGTTGCCAAGGAATGGTTCACGGCATCAAAAAAGCTCATTCCTGCCAGTTTTAACAAAATGGTTTCTGCAACCGTATAGCTAAAATATATCAACCACAACCTCTTTGCCGTATCGGTAATCCTAGGATGTAACTTATCACTGCTGGGCCCCGGGGCCTCCGCTGCAAACAACTGCATCCCCCCTATCCCCAATAATGGTAAAATAGCTATGGCAAGGACTATTATCCCCATCCCTCCAATCCAATGGGTAAGGCTCCTCCATAAAAGAATACCTTCGGGCAAAGCCTCTATATCATCTACCACCGAAGCTCCGGTGGTAGTATAGCCAGATATGGTTTCAAAAAACGCATTGGTAAGATCAGGTATGGTTCCGGAAAATAGGTAAGGCAACATACCGGAAGCAGACATCACCAACCACCCAAAAGTAACAATGACATATCCCTCCTTCCGTTTTACCTGTTTCTTATGGTTTCTGGTATAAAACATCCCCAATACGCCTACCAACATGGTGACAATAGCCGCCAGGGTTATATCCAAGGTGGCACCATCATCATAAACACCACTGACCACTGCTGCCAATATCATAAAAAAGCCATTACAAAGTAATAGCAATCCCATCAAGTGAAAGATTATTTTGGAATTTAGACCCATACTACAGGAAAAGCTTTTCAATTTTTGGTATAGCACTGGGCAAACAACATACTACTACCCTATCCCCTTCAGTAATTTTAAATCCTCCCAAGGCAATTATCCCCTCATCATCACGGATCACCCCTCCTATGGTGGCCTCTCTGGGAAAATTAAGCTCCCTAACAATTTGCCCGTTCACCTGGGATGTAGGTTTCACTATAAATTCCAATATCTCGGCATTGAGGTTGTTCAACCTGGTCATGGCCACAATCTCACCTTTTCTACTATGCCTAAATATATTATTGGCGGCCAAAAGTTTTTTGTTCAGCAAGGTATCGATGCCAATGGAATGCGATAATTGAAAATAATCCATATTCTCGACCAAGGCTATTGTTTTCTTAACGTTTTTGGACTTGGCTACCAAACAGGACATGATATTGGTTTCAGAATTACCGGTAACCGCTACAAAGGCGTCCATGGCCTCCAGGTTTTCCTCCTCCAACAGTTCCACATTCCGTCCATCCCCATTTATTATAAGTGCACTGGGCAACTCATCGGCAAGATCAAAAGCCTTTTCCTTATTTTTCTCTATGAGTTTAACGTTAAATTTTTTCTTACAAAGGTCACGGGCCGTCTTAAAACCAACCTTACTACCGCCCAGTATCATCACACTTTTTATCTCCTTTTTCTCTTTCCCCGTAAGTTTGTACAATTCATCCAAGCCCTCCCTAGAGGTAATAAAATACACCTGATCATTCTCCTTAAAAACGGTATCCCCTCTGGGAACTATGGTATATTGGGTACCCATCCTTTGAATAGCAATGGGCATAAAATGAAGTTCAGGAAATACTTTGGCTGCTTCCTTTACCGACTTTCCAACAAATGGGGCCGATTTGGGAAGGGAAACCCCCACCATGATCAGTAATCCTTCCTCAAATTCATAGGTGTTGTTAAAAGCGGACTGATTTAACAGAAGTTGTATTTCGGTAGCGGCCAGTGCTTCAGGGGAAATAAGTTCATCTATCCCCAAATCCGAAAATTTTATCGACTCTTTATTACGGATAAATTCCGCATTGGAAATACGGGCAATGGTTCTTTTGCACCCCAATTGTTTTGCCAACATACACAAGGTTATATTGGTGGTCTCCGAAGCCGTAACCCCAATAACCAAATCCGATTTTTCAACCTGTGCGTCCTTTAAAACCGAGATAGAGGTAGCGTCGCCACGCAGCACCCTAATATCCAAATGTGTATCGGCATAGGACAGACTATCTTTATTACAATCTATTAGCGTAATATCCTGGGATTCATAGGACAATAATTTGGCTAAATGAAAACCTACTTCACCTGCTCCTGCAATAATAATTTTCATCTGTAGTATAAAATCTTTATCATTGACCTATGAGTATTCATAACCATTAACTGTATACTTCATGGGCAATATGAATTCTGTTACCCCTTTTAAATTCACCATTTAATTACTTGTCATACCTTAAAGTGAACTAACGCTGTTTGGCAAGGGAATCTAATTTAACCCCATAAAAACAATGGGATTCCCTATATCCCTTTCTTTTAAACATTAAATATAAAGCGCAACAAAATTACACAATTAAATTGGGTTGTGTTCCAAAATATTGAAGTTAAAACATATAGCCCCGACTGTTTATTGTAAAAATTTAGAACTATAACTTTGTACGATATAGTATATTTACCAAAAATTTGCAGACAATGGATAAGAAGGTTACCCCATATAAAGATTCAAACCTTGGAAAAAAAGAACAGGTAACAAAAATGTTCGATACCATATCCAAAAACTATGATGGCCTCAACAGGGTCATATCTTTTGGCATTGACATAAAATGGAGAAAAAGAGTAGTATCCATAGTCTCCCAAAACAATCCCTCCAAAATTCTGGACATTGCTACAGGAACAGGGGATTTGGCCGTTAATATGGCAGCCACCGGAGCCAAGGAAATCATAGGCTTAGACATTTCCCCTGGCATGCTGGAAGTGGGAAAGAAAAAGATTGAGGACAAAAAATTGGGGAACATCATCAAAATGGTGGTAGGCGATAGCGAGAACCTCCCCTTTGATGACAATACATTTGACGCCATTACGGTTGCTTTCGGCGTAAGAAACTTTGAAAATCTCCAGAAAGGGCTAAAGGAAATTTTCAGGGTTCTAAAACCCGGTGGTACTTTTGTGGTATTGGAGACCTCTGTACCCACACGCCCCCCTTTTAAACAAGGGTATACGTTCTACACCAAATACATTTTGCCGGCCATAGGAAAGCTCTTCTCCAAAGACCGTAGCGCCTATGCTTACTTATCCGAATCGGCAGCTGCTTTCCCCCACGGTGAGCAGTTCAACAATATTTTGGATAAAATTGGGTTTATAGGTATAGAGAATAAACCCCAAACATTTGGCGTGGCCTCTATTTACATCGCTACAAAGTAAAGTATGAAAAACATCTTTATTCTTTTTATTGGCTTTTTACTACTGTGCAAGACCTCTAGCGCCCAGTTTAATGAAAATCCGGTCATAAACCTGGAAAACGAGGACAAACCGCTTCTCAATTGGGGATATTTTTTAGGCCTCAATCAATACGACTTTAAATTTGAATACAGGGAGGACCTTCCGGATATATTGGTAGAAAAAACTTTTGGCTTCAATGTGGGCCTTATAGGTGAATTGCGTTTAAACAAATTTTTGGATTTGCGTTTTGAACCAGGACTGCATTACAACCAACGAAATTTGGGCTTTCCCGGTTTTGACAATGAAAGGGACGCTATACGGGAAGTAAAATCAACCTACATCAACTTTCCCCTCCTCCTTAAAGTAAGCACAAAAAGACTTGGAAACTGGAAACCGTTCCTTATTGGTGGAGGCTCTACCTCCCTAAACTTGGGTAGCAACGAACAAAGTCTGGACGATAATAGCAGCGCTACCTTCCGTATGAAAAAGAGAACCTATTATTACGAAATGGGTTTTGGGATCGATTTCTATTTGGAATACTTTAAGTTTACCCCCTCTATACGTGGGGTATTTGCCATAAATGACGAATTGGTGAGGGACAATGACCCCAATAGCCCTTGGACCGGCAATATTGAAGCGATGATGACAAGGGGGCTGTTCATCAATTTTACCTTTGAGTAAAACCTAGCCTCTTCTTACCTCATTCAGTAGTATGGCCGTTGCGGTAGCTACGTTTAAACTTTCGGCAGTCCTATTGCCAAACTGGGGGATACTAATTTTTTTATCCACCAAATCCGCTATGGAAGGAGAGACGCCATTAGCCTCGTTCCCCATGACCAACACCCCTTTTTGGGGCATTTGCTCTGTATAGACCACCTTACCATCCATAAAGGCCCCAAAAATAGGGAGATCCAATTCCCCTAATAGCTGTTGCAAATCGGTATAGACAACATTAACCCTACTAATAGACCCCATGGTAGCCTGCAAAGTCTTGGGGTTATAGCAATCAACCGTATTGGGCGAGCAAATTAAACTGGAAATTCCAAACCAATCACACAAACGAATAATGGTACCCAGATTCCCCGGATCACGAACATCATCCAAAGCAATGACCCAGTCAGAAAAATCTATAGGTCCAGGCTCTGGCATATGAAAAACACCCAAGACCTTATTGGGTGTTGCCAAGCCACTCATCTTTTTTAATTCCTGCTGGGTGACCAACTCCACAAAATCATGATCAACCCCAAGCACACTGCTGTCCGTTACATAGATTTTATAGACTTGCAAACTGGAATCCAAAAGCTCTTTAACAGTCTTTATCCCTTCTACAACAAAGAGCCTATTTTGGCTTCGATACTTTTTTTGCTGTAAATTTTTTATAAATTTTATTTGGCTTTTAACAACCATACAAATAACGTATTTTTGACCTCTATGAGGATGCGATCGTTTATGGATTTAAACAGTACGAAAGTAAGATTATTATTGCTAGCTATTGCTATTACCTCATGTAATGCCGTAAAAAGAGTTGGAGAAGATGAGCTACTGCTTACCAAAAACTTAATTTATGCGGATAGTATAAAGGTTACCAATGAGGATATCCACAGCCTTATATTTCAAAAACCCAATAGCACGGTACTGGGATACCCACTACGATTAAACCTTTATAACCTGGCCAAGAAAAACCCCGACTCCTCCTTCCAGGCATGGCTACACAAGAAAGAAAAAAGGGAAAAGCGACTTACAAGAATACTCTCTAAAAAGCAAGTGGAACGATTGGGCGAATCTTTCCTGGTAAAGGGTGCCAGCGTTTGGTTGAAAAATATAGGAGAGGCACCAACCATAGTAGACACCACTAAGGCAAGAAGGTCCCTACAGCGCTTGAATGCCTACTATAAGAGCAAGGGCTATTTTAACAATTCCACTACCTATTATCTAGACAGTAGCGCCAGAAGTAAGCGGGCCATTATGAACTACAGCTTAGACTTGGGAAACCCCTACTTAATAGACTCCATATCTACCCAAATTGCCTCCCCAGCTTTGGATTCCATCCAAAAAAAGAACAATGAAAATGCATTTATCAAACCAGGGCAACAAATTGATCTGGAAAATTTCAATAGCGAACGGGAAAGGCTGACCAACCTCTTTAGAAACAACGGTATCCATAACTTTCAAGAAAGCTCCATTTCCTATGATTTAATAGGGGATACCACCAAAATAGGGAACAATCAGAAGTTGGATATTCTTTTAAACATTGAAAACCTAAAAAAAAGAACCGACAATAACCTTACCACCTCAGAATACAAGGTACACACCTTTAAAAAAATCAACATTTACACCAATTACCTATTCAACAATGGGCAGGATAGCCTAAAAAAGGTAGATTACAAAAACTACTCCATCTACTACTATGATAAGTTACGGTTTAAGCCCAAAACGCTTACCGATGCCGTTTTCCTGAGAAAGGACAGTATTTATAGGGAAATTGACAGAATAAGGACCTACAGACAAATCACCAACCTTAACACATTTAAGTATCCCAACATAGAATTTGTGGAAGATAGCACCCAGTCAGAATTGACTACCAACATCTACCTTTCCCCTAAACCGAAATATTCCTTGGGAACCGATTTTGACATAACCCATTCCAACATCCAATTCCTGGGGCTGGCATTTAGCCCTTCCTTACAAGCCAGGAATTTGTTCAAGGGAGCAGAAAACCTAAGCATATCGGGGCGAATAAATCTTGGGGCCTCCAAGGACCCGGACATAGTGGACAACCGTTTTTTTAATTTGCTGGAATTTGGCGGGGACGTTAACCTTAACCTCCCCCGTTTATGGTTTCCTTTTATAAACACCTCTAGGATCATTCCCAACTATATGCTCCCCAAGACCAATATATCTATTGGAACCAGCTTTCAGCAAAATATTGGACTGGACAAGCAGACCTTTAATACCGTACTGGGCTACAATTGGTCCCCCACAGATTTCAAAAAGCTAACGGCCGAACTGATCAACGTACAATTTGTGCGCAATGTAAACCCCGATAGGTTTTTCTCGGTCTATGAGAACACCTTCGAAAACTTGGACGAAATAGCCGATAATTACGAAACAGAAGCTGCCTTGGCCGATTACTACGAGACCACAACGGATGAAACAGACCCAACTTTGATTATCCCCGAGGGCACCACGGGCTTTATCAATGCCATCCTTAACGATGAAGTAACCGCTTCCGAAGAGGATTATGACGATATAAGCAGTATAGAGGAAAGACGAAAAAGGCTAACGGAAAACAATTTAATTTTTGCCAGTAATTTCACCTTCAGCAAAAACAACAAACAAGGAATTACCGACAATAGTTTTTATAAGTTTAGATGGAAACTGGAAAGTGCCGGCAACCTGCTCAACGGCATATCCGCTATTATCCCCTTCAACAAAAACGAGGACGATAAATTATTGGTCTTTAACGTTCCCTTTTCCCAATACGTAAAAACCGAGTTCGATTTTATAAAACACTGGAGTTTCTCCGGAACCAACGTATTGGCATTTAGAAGTTTCTTTGGGATTGCGGTACCTTACGGCAATTCGGACAACATTCCTTTTGTGAGAAGTTATTTTGCCGGGGGATCCAACGACAACCGGGCATGGCTCCCATATTCCCTGGGCCCTGGAAAGACCGAGGATGTCAACGACTTTAACGAAGCTAATCTAAAATTGGCCTTTAACCTGGAATATAGGTTTCCTATTGTAGGGGATATAAAAGGGGCTCTTTTTGCCGATGCCGGTAATATTTGGAACGTATTGGACAATGTTAAGGATGAGAATGCCACCTTTGATAATTTAGCAGATCTTGGGGACATTGCCTTGGGAACAGGATTTGGATTACGGTATGATTTTACATATTTTGTTTTTAGGCTAGATATGGGGTTTAAGACCTATAATCCGGCCATAGAATCCCCTAAAAGATGGTTTCGCGACTACAATTTATCCAATGGTGTATTTAACATAGGTATAAATTATCCTTTTTAGAGCTAAATATTTTATTACTTTTGTCCCATCTTTTAATTAACTCAATACAGTAAGATTATGGCTCACAATATTAAACCAGGAGTTGCTACCGGTGATGAAGTACAGAAAATTTTTAATTATGCCAAAGAAAAGGGTTTTGCCCTTCCAGCCGTTAATGTCATAGGATCAGATACAATGAACGCAGTTATGGAAACTGCCGCCAGTTTAAATGCCCCCGTAATTATACAGTTTTCCAATGGAGGCGCTCAATTTAATGCAGGAAAAGGCTTGTCCAATGAAGGACAACAAGCTGCCATCTTGGGAGCTACTGCAGGTGCAAAACACGTACACCAATTGGCTGAGGCCTACGGTGCTTCGGTAATCTTGCATACAGACCATTGCGCCAAAAAACTATTACCTTGGATAGACGGACTTTTGGATGCCAGTGAGAAACATTTTGCTGAAACCGGAAAACCATTATTCAGCTCACATATGATTGACCTTTCCGAAGAACCTTTGGAGGAAAATATTGAAATATGCAAGCAATACCTTGCCAGAATGAGCAAAATGGGCATGACCTTGGAAATTGAATTGGGAATTACAGGAGGAGAAGAAGACGGTGTAGACAACACAGATGTAGACGATTCCAAATTATACACCCAGCCAGAGGAAGTTGCTTACGCCTATGAGGAACTTTCCAAAGTAAGCCACAGATTTACCATTGCCGCGGCATTTGGAAATGTGCATGGGGTATATAAACCCGGAAATGTAAAATTAACTCCTAAGATCTTAAAGAATTCACAAGAATTCATCACTGAAAAATACGGCGTGGAACACAACCATATCGATTTCGTTTTTCACGGTGGATCCGGTTCAACCGTAGAAGAAATTCGCGAAGCAATTGGGTACGGAGTTATTAAAATGAATATAGACACAGACCTACAGTATGCCTTCCTAGAAGGGATAAGGGATTATGTACAAGGTAAAAAAGACTATCTTCAATCCCAGATCGGAAACCCCAACGGAGCGGACGAACCCAACAAAAAACACTACGACCCACGTGTTTGGTTAAGAGAAGGAGAAAAAACATTTATTACACGTTTAAAAAAGGCTTTTGAAGATCTTAACAACGTGAATACCCTATAATCCTCAAACCCTAAAAGAAAACGTATGTCATCTTGGTTTAAAAGAAAGGAAAAAGGAATACAAACCGCCACGGATCAGAAAAAAGATACCCCAAAAGGGCTCTGGTACAAGTCCCCTACCGGGAAAATTGTTGAATCTGATGAATTGGCAAAGAATTTTTATGTTAGCCCAGAGGATGATTATCATGTACGAATAGGTAGTAAGGAATATTTTGAGATTCTTTTTGATGATAACAAGTTTACCGAACTGGATGTTAAACTATCCTCCAAGGACCCTTTAAAATTTGAGGACACCAAAAAGTATGTAGACCGCCTAAAGGCAGCTGAAGCCAAAACCGGATTAAAGGATGCGGTAAGGACTGCCGTGGGAAAATCTATGGGCAAGAACGTAGTTATTTGCTGTATGGATTTTAGCTTTATCGGTGGCTCTATGGGAAGTGTTGTTGGTGAGAAAATAGCCAGGGGCATAGATCACGCCATTAAAAAGAAGCTTCCTTTTGTAATGATTTCCAAATCTGGGGGAGCACGTATGATGGAAGCTGCGCTATCCCTAATGCAATTGGCCAAAACATCGGCCAAACTTGCACAATTGGCAGATGCCGGGATTCCCTACATCTCTTTGTGTACCGATCCTACCACAGGAGGTACTACTGCCTCTTACGCCATGTTGGGGGATATCAATATTTCCGAACCAGGTGCGTTGATAGGTTTTGCCGGACCCCGTGTAGTTAAAGAAGCTACGGGCAAGGAGCTTCCTGAAGGATTTCAGACAGCCGAATTCTTACAGGAGCACGGATTTTTGGATTTTATAGTCCACAGAAGGGACCTTAAAAAGAAAATCAACCTCTATATAGATTTGATCGAAAACAATCCGGTTAGACAATAAAGACAAAAGGCCCTGATCTAATTTCAGGGCCTTTTTTTTGTACTCTTATTTCTTGAACCTTCTAAGAAAAATTTCTTCCGTAGTTCCGTCAGGACAGGTTAGTTTCCCTTTGGCATCGCAACTGCCATCCCCAAAATCGAGACTTACAGTGGTATTGTTTCTGCTCACTTCCACAACCCCACTTACAATAAACCTACAGGAAAGCTCACGACGCAAAGGAGTTGTGATTTCCCTGCTGTGCACATTGCCCTGTTTCCCATTATACGTACCCTTTCCGGTTATTAGGAACACATTGTCCGCCCAATATCCACTACCATAACCCTCTATCCATTCACGGGTTCTATTGCCTTCAAAACTAGCGGTACTTCCATCGGGCCAAACCCCATTATAACTGGCCACAGCGTCTGATTGTGGATTGCCATTATCATTGGAAGCAGTCCGTACCAAAGTACCCCCGCCTTCTACAGCCACCTCATTAAAGCTAAAATTCTCCAATGAAAAATTTACTGTTGCCGTGGAGGTGTCCGAGTCTTTGGAGCGACTTAAAAAAATAATTCCGCTCAGTAGATTTCCATTGGGCAGCTCACAGCCCTCCCCGAAATCTATGGTGGTTTCCTTTGTGGTATCGGTAACAACCTTGGTTATTGTAACACAATCTGGCAAATAATCAGATCTGTAAAAGGACTTGCCGGTAGTGATGGCCTCCGTGGCCAAAACATCCTCCCCAATAGTGGCAATTTCCTCTGATATGGATTCTGCCTCATCACTAGCCACTAGTTGGGCTACCTCAATGACCGACTCTTCTTCATTGACTGTCGACTCTTCATTACTACAGGAACCCATTACCAATAAAACCATAAGCAACCATCCCGTTCCGTTTGTTATTTTAAATTTCTCTTTCATCTTTTTTTGATTTAATTGTTGAACAATTGTTACAAGCAATTGGCGGGTAAATGGCTAGCCAAACATTACGATCGTTTACCGACTACTGCATTATAACATTTTTTTAACATTTACTATATGACCGCGTTTAGTTAAAAAAGTTTAATCCATGATTAAAAAAAAGCTGGATTGCACGGCGATTCTAAAAAATAGTCTATCTTTGCGGCCTGATTGAAAATCAATCATGTACATAAAAATCATTAAAGTAATATTGGAATGTATTTAACTAAAGAAGTAAAAGCCGAGATTTTCAAAAAACACGGCGGAGAAGCAAAAAACACAGGTTCCGCTGAAGGGCAGATCGCTTTGTTTACACACAGGATCAACCACTTGACCGAACATTTAAAGAACAATCGTAAAGATTTTAACACTGAGCGTTCATTGGTTAAATTGGTAGGTAAAAGAAGGTCTCTTCTTGACTATTTAATAAAGAAAGATATCGTTAGATATCGTGCTATTATTAAAGAATTGGGAATAAGAAAATAATTTATCAAGAAGGGGAAAGTTTAACTTTCCCCTTTTTTTACAATACCGGTACAATTTTTTAATTTTACCGCTAAGTCCCAAAGGCTTACCTTTGGGCACAATCAAAAAGCTTGCACATAGTTTTTCATTGGTCCGCAACACACAACTACAACACAACAACGTCGTCTTTACTAGACGAAAGACCATTGTTTAACAAACCTGTAATGAGACAGGTTTTAATTCGTAT
>CAXAVP010000076.1:0-17428 GCA_963972175.1 uncultured Arenibacter sp. | reverse complement strand
ATCCAGGGTATACAAGGGGAAAAAGGAGCCACTGGTGCCACTGGGGCTACTGGGGCTACTGGAGCCAAAGGCGATCAGGGTGAGCAAGGAATCCAAGGAGAAACTGGAGCTACCGGCGCAACTGGAGAGAAAGGTGATAAAGGAGATACTGGAGCTCAGGGAATCCAAGGTGAGAAGGGCGACAAAGGAGAGAAGGGCGACAAAGGTGATACAGGTGCCCAAGGTATCCAAGGTGAAACCGGAGCTACCGGTGCCACTGGCGAAAAAGGTGATATTGGTGCGCAAGGTATTCAGGGTATCCAAGGTGAAACTGGAGCAACAGGTGCTACTGGAGAGAAGGGTGACACTGGAGCTCAGGGTGAGAAAGGCGATAAGGGCGACACTGGTGCTACAGGAGCCACTGGTGAAAAAGGTGACAAGGGGGCTCAAGGTATTCAAGGTATCCAAGGTGAAAAAGGAGACAAAGGCGACAAAGGAGAAACTGGAGCTCAGGGTGAGCAAGGTATCCAGGGTGTAAAAGGAGACCAGGGTGATACCGGTGCTACGGGTGCCACTGGTGCGACCGGAGCTCAAGGTGAGAAAGGCGACAAAGGTGATACAGGTGCCCAAGGTATCCAAGGAATTCAAGGTGAGACCGGAGCCACTGGTGCTACTGGTGAAAAAGGAGCTACTGGAGCTACTGGTGAAAAAGGAGACAAAGGTGATAAGGGAGATACTGGAGCTCAAGGTCTAAAAGGAGATCAGGGTGAACAAGGTGACACTGGAGAGAAAGGTGCTACCGGGGAACAAGGAATCCAAGGCGAGAAGGGTGACAAAGGAGACACTGGAGATAAAGGAGCTACTGGAGAAAAAGGTGACAAGGGAGATAAAGGAGCTACTGGAGTCACTGGTGCTCAAGGTCTAAAGGGAGACACTGGTGCACAAGGTATCCAGGGTATCCAAGGTGAAACCGGAGCCACTGGTGCGACCGGAGAAAAAGGTGAAACCGGAGCCACTGGTGAGAAAGGCGATAAAGGTGACAAGGGTGATACAGGAGCCCAAGGTATTCAAGGGATCCAAGGTGAGACCGGTGCAACGGGTGCCACTGGTGCGACCGGAGCTCAGGGTGAGCAAGGTATCCAGGGTATACAAGGGGAAAAAGGAGCCACTGGTGCCACTGGGGCTACTGGGGCTACTGGAGCCAAAGGCGATCAGGGTGAGCAAGGAATCCAAGGAGAAACTGGAGCTACCGGCGCAACTGGAGAGAAAGGTGATAAAGGAGATACTGGAGCACAAGGAATCCAAGGTGAGAAGGGCGACAAAGGAGATACAGGAGCCCAAGGTATTCAGGGTGAAACCGGTGCTACTGGAGCCAAAGGCGACAAGGGAGATACTGGTGCACAAGGTATTCAAGGGATCCAAGGTGAGACCGGTGCAACGGGTGCCACTGGTGCGACCGGAGCTCAGGGTGAGCAAGGTATCCAGGGTATACAAGGGGAAAAAGGAGCCACTGGTGCCACTGGGGCTACTGGGGCTACTGGAGCCAAAGGCGATCAGGGTGAGCAAGGAATCCAAGGTGAAACCGGTGCTACCGGCGCAACTGGAGAGAAAGGTGATAAAGGAGATACTGGTGCTCAGGGTATACAAGGTGAGCAAGGTCTAAAAGGAGATACAGGAGCCCAAGGAATTCAGGGTGAGAAAGGCGACAAAGGAGATACAGGAGCCCAAGGAATTCAGGGTGAGAAAGGCGACAAAGGAGAAACTGGAGCGCAAGGTATTCAAGGGATCCAAGGTGAAAAGGGCGACAAAGGTGAAACCGGTGCTACTGGTGCCACTGGTGAAAAAGGTGACAAGGGGGCTCAAGGTATTCAAGGTATCCAAGGTGAAAAAGGAGACAAAGGCGACAAAGGAGAAACTGGAGCTCAGGGTGAGCAAGGTATCCAGGGTGTAAAAGGAGACCAGGGTGATACCGGTGCTACGGGTGCCACTGGTGCGACCGGAGCTCAAGGTGAGAAAGGTGACAAGGGCGACACTGGCGCCCAAGGTCCGGCCGGAGTGGACGCCAAAGGCGGTTCCTTTATACGAAATATTAGAAGTACCAACACCAGTACCACATTAACTGCCGATGATTTTACTCTAATTGTTTATGGAAAACGGGATAGAATTACATTTCCCAATCCTTCTCCTGATAATATTGGACAAGTATATGTATTAAAATTGTTAGAAGGTGCTAGAGATAATATAACAAGTGTTCGCTATATTGATCAAGAAGGTAATAGAGATAACGAACTAAGGGAAAAACGAACTTACTGGTTCCAAAGTGATGGCAACAATTGGCATTTAATTTTCCAAGGTAAAAGGTAATGAACAGAAATTGGTTTAAACAGATATTTATTAGACCTATGAACCTCAGAGAATTAAAATGAAGTAAGTAAAGATTATAGAAAAAATTATGAAAGCCATTAGAAATTTAACCAGAACCCTTATTTTCACAGTGGTCTTTGGTGCCCATGGCCAAGATGCAATGCATAATTATGGCAACATAAAAGTTCATGAATCGGCCATGGTAGGCTTTCATTTGGATGTAATTAATGATGGGACCTTTGACGAGAATTTAGGTTTGGTAGGGTTCTATAATGAAGAAAAGACACTTTCCATTTCCGGTGCCTTCTCCCCCGTTTTCCATGACACTGAAATTTCAGTTAAAGACGGACTCTATCTGGACATTCCAGTAGAAATAAAAAATAACTTCAATTTTATAAACGGAAATCTATATTCTCCTAAAGATCGCTCCAATGCATACCTAAAGTTTAACGAAAACTCGTTTTATGTAGGCGAGGGAAACAAGACAAAGATAGACGGCTATGCCTCCACAGAAAACAAGGATACCTTTTCTTTCCCTGTGGGTGATGGGGATCGTATTCGTCCCTTGAGCATCGTCACTAGCGAGCCCCAAAACTTTTATAAATGTGCCTATTTTTATGAGGACCCTAATAATCCATTGAGCTTTGATACTACCTTTAGCACAGAAAATAAGGATATCAATGTCTTGGAGGTTAGTAGTACCGAGTTTTGGCGATTGGAGGGAGACTCCCCAGTAAACGCCACCCTCAGCTGGGATGAAAATAGCGATATTGAATCCTTGGGAGAATATACAAGTGATCTTACTGTTGCGGGATGGAGCAAAAGCTTAAAAAAATGGACCAATTTAGGGAATACCGCTTTAAAAGGCTCAAACGATTCAGGCTACATTACCTCGGAAACCTTTATTCCTGATGAATATGAAATTATCACTATTGGAGGGGCAATTGATATGAACGAAACACTTTCCACTATAGAATTGGGCAACTATTTCTTAACCCCAAATGGTGATGGGAAAAACGACTTTCTTGTTATTGACGGTATCGCAGCGTCTCCCAACAACCTGCTTCAAATCTTTAATCGTTATGGCGTTTTAGTCTATTATAAAGAAAACTATAATGATGAATTTGAAGGACTTTCCAATAGGGATATGGTGGTGAAGGAAAATATAGGCTTACCTTCAGGGGTTTATTTTTACATCATAGTGTTAAAGGATTTAAAAATAAGACATCAAGGATATTTATATCTATCACAAATTGTAAAGAATTAATTTTGCTCTATGTTTTTCCATATTGCTTTCGAAATCAAAAAGTTTACCCTTAGGCTCTAATTCAACTCCCCGCAATGCCAAAATATACAGTATTTACCTACTCTATCCATTTAAGCAATTGGGTGAGAAGCAAACACAAATCTTATATAAAATGAGTACCTTTA
Organism: uncultured Arenibacter sp.; assembly: GCA_963972175.1. GTDB lineage: Bacteria > Bacteroidota > Bacteroidia > Flavobacteriales > Flavobacteriaceae > Arenibacter. The sequence goes on along the minus strand of CAXAVP010000076.1, from coordinate 13,654 downwards.
TAGTTTAAAATAGAGTCCAATATGCCACCTTTCAATTTGTATAAACCCATATACTTTAAAAGGCGGCAGTATTTTTGCCACCAATAAGTTAATTGGATTGCGTTGTTCATAATTTTTTAGTGCCTTATGCAAAGAAGATCTTTTATTAAAAAAAGTAGTTATGCCGGATTGGCCTTATCCATAGTGCCCGGCATAAGCCTCTCACAAGAAACAGAATATTCCATATCAGAATTAATGGGCAAGGAAGACATTGAACTATATGGCAAGGACATAAATTTAAGAAAAGCCGCCCACGACTCATTTTTGGAAATGAAAAAGGCTGCTTATAGTGACGGCATGGATCTTAAAATAGTATCTAGTTATCGTAGTTTTTATCGCCAAGAGGCCATATGGGAACGCAAGTACCTACAATATACCGAAGATAGGGGTCTTACTAAATTGGGAGCCATTGAAAAGATAATTGAATACTCCACTATCCCTGGTACAAGCAGGCATCATTGGGGAACAGATATCGATATAATTGATGGTTATCCTAGGACCACTGGAGATGTTTTGGTTCCCGAAAAATTTGGGGAGGGTGGGCCATTTGAACTACTAAAAAAATGGATGGATGAAAATGCCAACAAATTTGGGTACTACCTGGTTTATACGGACCATCCCAAAAGAAAGGGTTTTAAATACGAACCATGGCATTACAGTTACGCCCCTATTTCCATACCTATGTTAAAGGCGTTTAGAAGGAAAAATATTTTCAAATTAATTCTAGAAGAAGATATAATAGGCAATGAGAATTTCACCTCAGGTTTCTTAAAATCCTATATCCAAAACAACATCTTGGATATAAATCCAAAACTGTTATAAACACCCAATCTAACTATGATAACCAATAAATAATGAGAAGGGGAAGTTGGAAAATAAGAATATTTATAGGGCTGGCCATCGTAGCATTTGCCTACATCCAACGATGCAGTAACAAGGAAGAAAACCCCTATACCGGAAGAATCCAGAACATTGACATGAGTACAGACCAGGAAATCGCCATCGGTCTGCAAAGTGCCCCGGAAGTTACCCATCAGTTTGGGGGACTTTATCCTGATGAACGCTTGCAATCCTTTGTTGACCAACTAGGTCATAAAATGGTAAACAGCAGTATTGCCAGGGAAACCCCCTATAAATATGAATTCCATTTGTTGGCCGACCAGCAGACCATAAATGCCTTTGCCTTGCCGGGCGGGCAAGTATTTATCACCTATGCCCTATTCTCCCAATTAAACGAGGCTCAACTTGCAGGAGTTCTTGGCCATGAGATAGGTCATGTGATAGGTAGGCATTCCGCTGAAAGGATTGCCGATGGAAACTTTTGGCAAACTGTTACCATGGGCGCTTCCGTAGGCGCGGATGCCGGGGATATTGTTGCTCAAATTGGTCAAAATACCTTACTGACCAATGGAAGGGAAGATGAATTGGAAAGTGATGAATTGGGGGTGCTCTTAATGTTGCAGGCCGGTTACGACCCTAATGAATTGATTACTGTAATGGAAATATTAAAAGCCGCAGCAGGCCCAAATAGGGTCCCAGAATTTCAAAGTACCCACCCCGACCCAGAAAACAGAATAGAAAAGATTAAAGAGGCCATTGCCAAGTATAGCAATGGTAAGAATTTAAATTAATTTACGCAAATTACTGAAATTCAATAGTTTTTATTATCTTGCAACAGATCCCAATCTTCTAACCGTCCCAATTTAACCCTTATAGCTTTGATTTATAAACACTTAAATGAAACTATATGGGAACTTTATTACATTTTAAGAACATTTATTTAGAGGCATTCGAGAATTGCAAACCAGAAATTGTTGTAATCCTTTTAAAGATTTACTCGGTTTTTTGCGTGGCAATGTTATCTATGGCACTTTATGCATTTTTGTTTAGGGCCTTTACAGGATTCGAATTCTAAAAATCAGATTTGCTCTTTTACCTGAACACTATAAAAGCAAATTAAATCCATAAAAAAAACCTATCGCAATTCGATAGGTTTTTTTATGGACCATTACATTTTATTAGCTCTTTAGGCTCACATTGATAATTTCAAGCGCCTCTTTGGCATTGGATAGTTCCGCATGATTCTTGGCATTGAAGCCTTTGTCACATTTAATCTTTAAATCCGCCCCGTTTGCAATAAGCAGCTTCAAAATTTCGGTTTTATTATAACGAGCAGCAAAAATTGCAGGAGTTTTTCCCAAAGATTTTTTGTTAACATCCTCCCCCAACGCTATCAAACGCTTTACCATGTCAATATCCCCTTGGATAATTGCCTTGCAGAAAGAGCTAATTTCATCTGCCTTTACCATTAACACTGCTTCATTAACTGAATTAATGGTAACACTACTTTTGGCCCATACCGCTGTAACGCATAGTGAAAAGGCCATGACTGTTGTTAAGATCGTTTTTCTCATGATGAATAAGATTTAATTGATGAATTAAGAATAGTTTTTGATTACTATAATAGACTACCACAAGATCAATTTGTTTCACGCATAAAGAAGTTATAACATAATTTTAACAGAATCCTGCATTTGAAAAGGGTTGTACACAAAACATAAGCTCCCCTGTATGTGATTTTTTGTAAAAAGGTGTCCAAAATCTTAGCAATACATAGGCAATAGTTTTATTTTTGGCATGTATAACAATCATACTATGAACAAGAAAGTAATTTTAATGATTTTGGATGGCTGGGGTAAATCTCCAGACCCCAAAGTTTCCGCTATAGAAAATGCAAATACCCCTTTTATAGATTCACTGTATACCAAATACGCCAATTCCAATCTACTCACCGACGGCATGAACGTTGGTTTACCGGAAGGTCAAATGGGCAATAGTGAGGTAGGACATATGAACTTGGGTGCAGGTCGCATCGTTTACCAGGATTTGGCAAAAATAAATTTGGCGATAGAAGAAGATACCCTAAAAGATGAGCAAGTTTTAAAGGACGCTTTGCTATACGCCAAAGAAAATGACAAACCAGTACACTTTTTAGGACTGTTAAGTGATGGTGGGGTACATAGCCATACTTCACATCTAAGGGGCCTAATTGATGCCAGTGAAAAATACGGTCTCAAAAAAACATATATTCACGCCTTTACCGATGGTAGGGACGTTGACCCTAAAAGTGGAGTGGGTTATATTAATGCCATAAACGAATACTGTTCCGATAAAAACGCAAAATTGGCCAGTGTAATAGGTAGGTATTATGCCATGGACAGGGATAAAAGGTGGGAACGGGTAAAAATGGCCTACGATCTAGTGGTTAATGGCGTTGGACAAAAGACAGCGAATATAGAAGAGTCCGTTTTGGCCAGCTATGAATCTGGAATTACGGATGAATTTTTAAAACCTCTTTTGCTGACCAAGGAGGACGGATCTCCACAATCGGTCATAAAAAATGGGGATGTAGTTATCTTTTTCAATTTTAGGACAGACAGGGGAAGGGAACTTACCCAAGTACTTAGTCAGGCCGATATGCATGAACACAATATGCATAAATTGGACCTGTACTATGTTACCATGACCAACTACGACGAATCTTTTAAGGGAGTAAAAGTCGTTTACGACAAGGAAAACATAAAGGATACATTGGGAGAAACCTTGGCAAATGCCCACAAAAAACAAATTAGGATTGCCGAGACCGAAAAGTATCCACATGTTACCTTCTTTTTTAATGGTGGTAGGGAGGTCCCTTTTGATGGTGAGGATCGTATTTTATGTCCTTCACCCAAAGTAGCTACCTACGATTTAAAACCAGAGATGAGTGCCTATGAAATACGTGACGCCATTATTCCGGAACTGAAAAAGGGTGAAGTTGATTTTGTATGCCTTAACTTTGCAAATCCAGATATGGTTGGCCATACTGGAGATATGAATGCAGCCATCAAGGCTTGCGAAACCGTAGACAGTTGTGCAGAATCTGTAATAACGGCTGGTCTGGAGAATGGATATACTACCTTGGTCATTGCCGATCACGGAAATTGCGAAACTATGGTAAATCCGGATGGCAGTCCCAATACGGCCCATACCACCAACCCAGTACCATTAATCTTAGTGGACAATGAATTAAAAAATATCAAGGATGGTGTTTTGGGTGACATTGCTCCTACCATCTTAAAACTAATTGGTGTACCACAACCGGAGTTGATGACAAGAAAGACATTGGTCTAACTAATGTCCATTATAAATGAAATAGGCCAACATTATAACAAGGTGGAGGTTTAAAACTATTGTTTTACATTTGCATTCTATGATAAAAATCAAGAGTTTAGAGGAGATCGAATTAATGCGTGAAAGTGCATTGATCGTTAGTAAAACCTTGGGGATGTTGGCCAGTGAGGTTAAACCTGGTGTAACTACATTACAATTGGACGCCTTAGCAGAGACATTTATCAGGGACCATGGTGCAGAACCAGGTTTTTTGGGATTGTACGACTTCCCCAATTCCTTATGTATGAGCCCCAATTCCCAAGTTGTCCATGGCATTCCAAACAACACCCCAATGGAAGAAGGTGATATTATATCCATTGACTGCGGTGCCCTAAAAAATGGTTTTTATGGCGACCATGCCTATACATTTGAAGTGGGTGAGGTTTCCCCTGAAATTAAAAAATTACTTCAGGTAACCAAGGAATCCCTATATGTGGGAATCAGGGAATTTAAAGTGGGAAATAGAGTTGGAGATGTAGGTTTTGCCATTCAAAAATTTACAGAAAGTCACGGTTACGGCGTGGTAAGGGAATTGGTAGGTCACGGACTTGGAAGGGAAATGCATGAAGATCCGGAAATGCCCAACTACGGTAAGCGCGGTAGGGGAAAGAAATTTTTGGAAGGTATGGTTGTGGCCATTGAGCCTATGACCAATATGGGAACACACCGGATAAAACAATTAAAGGATGGTTGGACCATTCTTACAGCAGACGGACAGCCAAGTGCCCACTTTGAACACGATGTGGCCATAGTGAACGGCAAGCCAGAAATACTATCTACATTTGCCTATATTTATGAGGCATTGGGCATAGAAAGCGATGAGGAAGCTGAGTTTAGACAAAAGGCATTGGTCCTTTAAAACAAATAACAGCCCACTTTAGGGCTGTTTTGATTTAATATTGCACCAACTAGTAAATCTTAGACTACAAATCATACCCTACATTTTTTTGCAGTTTACATGTTGTCACTTTCTTCCTAATGACATAACCAACAACCCTGGAGTGAATACACTATACATACGGTTTGAAAAAATTATTTAAATACTTCCTAAATGCCGTCCCCAGACCCATACTAATAAAAATAAGTTATTGGGTTAGGCCCATATTGGCATTTAGCATGCGTGGCAATCGCTATACGGACCCAATTGACGGAAAATCGTTTAAGTCCTTTTTACCTTATGGATACGAACATCCACGTGAAAATGTACTCTCCCCTTCTACCCTATCCTTGGAACGCCATAGACTTTTGTGGCTCTATTTACAAAATGAAACCAATTTTTTCCAGGAAAACTTAGGTGTACTTCACTTTGCCCCTGAGCAAGCATTTTATAAAAGATTTAAAAAACTCAAAAACATAAATTATACCACTACAGATTTAAATTCGCCCTTGGCCGATGTTAAGGCTGACATTTGCAACCTCCCTTTCCCGGACAATTCCTATGACGTTATTCTTTGCAACCACGTATTGGAGCATATCCCAAACGATACCTTGGCCATGAAAGAATTATACCGTGTACTTAAACCAGGAGGATGGGGCGTTTTTCAAATTCCGCAAGATCTAAACAGATCAACGACATTTGAAGACAATAGTATTACAGACAAAAAGGAACGAGCCAGAATATTTGGGCAATATGACCATGTTCGCATTTATGGACGGGATTATTTTGACAAGCTAAGAGCCATAGGATTTAAGGTAGATGAGGTAGATTACACCAACAAATTACCTGCAAAAGACATAGAAACCTATCGCTTGGCCAAGGGAGAAATTATCCCCATAGTTTCCAAGTAACTACTCAATAACTTCAGCCTTAAATCCAGGGGTCAGGTATTCCATTACCTTGCCCGCTTCATCCAAATAGACAATATACCCCTCCAATTCCGCATCCGTGGTAAGTATCCCTTTTGATTTTTCCAAATCCATAGCCATAAATGCCGTAGCAAAGGCATCTGCCTTAGCACAGGTATTGGCCATAACGGTAGCAGCCAAAATATTGGAGTTTTTAGTATATCCGGATTTGGGATCAATGGTATGTACATACTTTTCCCCGGTTTCCGGATCTACCTTGTACTTTCTATAGTTACCGGAAGAAGCCAAGGCAATGTCCTTCATGTACACGGTTCTTCTTGAGTTTCTTACAGTACCCATCATAGGGTCATCAATAGCCACCACCCATTTCTTATTCTTCATCCTATTCTCCCCCTTAGCCACAAGCTCCCCTCCTACTTCAATCAAATAATCTGTAATACCATTATTTTCCAACAATACTGCAATTCTGTCTACAGCATACCCCTTGGCAATGGCATTAAAATCGAAATAGATATTTGGGTTGGCCTTATTGATCCTATTTTCAACGGTAAGTTGAACTTTATCAAAACCTACGAATTCCAGAAGGCTATCTACCTTTATACTATCCATTTTAAGCTCATTACCCGGTCCAAAACCCCACGCATTGACCAATGTTCCCACGGTAGGGTCAAAGTAACCATCAGTTGCCATATAGACCTGATCAGACAAGTTAAAAACTTCCTGGAACATTCTATCCACTACAATTGTAGCATCACCTTGGTTGATTTTGGAAATATCGGAAGTTGTCACATATGTAGACATGGAACGGTTCATGGCCTGAAAAACAGAATCTATTTCCTTTTCAAAATCCAATTCTACCTTCGCAAAATAAATAATGCTGTAGGAAGTTCCCAAAGCTCCCCCAGTAGAGTGGTTTTTCACCCAAACATCGCCCTTGGATTTACATCCCAAAAAAAAGATGGCAACTAAGCAAAGTGAAAAACCGTAAAACCTATACTTTAATAAGTCCATCATATTCCAAGACATAAGATTCGTTTAAATAAACCGGCAAATTTCTATTCTCAGCATTATACAAGCCCACTCCGGCATAAAAGGCTTCGGCATTTTGTTTCTGTGCGTGTACCTTGATTTTCTCCATCAGAAAGACGTCGTAATCCTTGGGATCATTGGGATAGGCCACACTTCTTACCACTATAAAGTGCAATTTTTTATTTTTGAGGCAGACAAACTGAGGATTCCTTTTAGGCTTACTGTTGACCCCCAAAAACTCAAATCCATCGGCTTCCAACTGCTTACCAACAATATTCATTGCCAAATTGTGTAATTCCTGATCTGTTAAAGCTTTACTCATTTCTTCTTACTATTGGCTATGAGGTACAAAAAATACACTCCCTCATTAAATCAAATAAAAAGACCTGTCATTTTTTTAAAGCTGACAGGTCTTTACCGTTGGACCTATAAGGCCTTATCTATTTAAAGGTTGATGTTTAACCTCCAAAATCATCAAATCTAATATGCTCATCCGGGATACCAAAGTCCTCACCCATCTTTTGTACCGCCTTGTTCATCAATGGAGGTCCACAGAAGTAGAGTTCAATATCCTCTGGAGCCTCATGGTGATCCAGATAGTGTTCAATTACACAGTTGTGGATAAAGCCAACAAAACCATCTCCCGGAGCATCAATGTTTTCCTTCACTTTCCAGTTATCCTCTGGTAGAGGCTCTGACAAAGCAAGATAGAACTTGAAGTTAGGGAATTCTTTTTCCAATTGGTAAAAGTGATCCAAATAGAACAATTCCCTTTTGGATCTACCTCCATACCAATAAGTCACTTTTCTATTGGTCTTTAAAGTTTTGAAAAGGTGATAAAGGTGCGATCTCATTGGTGCCATTCCAGCTCCTCCCCCTACGTACAACATTTCGGATTCGGACTCATTGATAAAGAATTCACCATAAGGTCCTGAAATGGTAACAGGATCGCCTTTCTTAAGGTTAAAAATATAGGATGATGCAATTCCAGGGTTAACATCCATCCATCCATTTTTAGCCCTATCCCAGGGTGGCGTAGCAATACGTACATTCAGCATAATTTCCCTTCCTTCTGCAGGATAGGAGGCCATTGAATAAGCCCTTTCCACAGTTTCCGGATTTTTCATCACCAGTGGCCATAAATTAAATTTATCCCACTCTGCCTGAAACTTGTCCGGTGTTTCGTGCTCTTCTGGGTGAGCCGTAATATCTATATCGGAATACTTAACCTCACAGGCAGGGATTTCAATCTGGATATATCCCCCGGCCTTGTAGTCCATATCTTCGGGAATTTCAACTACAAATTCCTTGATAAAGGAAGCCACATTATAGTTACGTACTACAGTTCCTTCCCATTTTTTAATTCCAAATACCTCTTCAGGAATGGCTATCTCCATATCCTGCTTCACTTTTACCTGGCAGGCCAAACGAGCCCCGTGGTTTAATTCCTTTTTGGAGAAATGAGGAGTTTCTGTAGGCAATGCCTCTCCGCCTCCAGACAGCACGTGACATTCGCACTGTATACAGGTCCCCCCTCCACCACATGCAGAAGGCAAGAATATTTTCTTATTACCTAAAGTGGTCAATAGGGAACCTCCAGAACCAACTTCCAGTTTCTTTTCACCGTTAATGGTAATGGTAACAGGTCCTGATGGTGATAATTTTTCTTTGGTAAATAGCAATAGTGCTACCAATAATAAAAGTAATACCATAAAGGCCACTACCGTTATTACTATTGTTCCAATTGTGCTTGTAGCTAAAATCATTTCTACTCGTTTATTATAGCGTTATTATACGAAACCGTATTCTCTTTGGCCTCCTCGATAATTTTTTCTTCTTCCGACGTCTGAACTGTATTTTCTTCCCCCTCCTTGGGAGCATTGTCACCACCAGTCAACATCCCCCCAAAACTCATGAAACCTATAGCCATAAGCCCGGTAATAATAAAGGTTATTCCTAACCCCCTTAGTGGTGCCGGAACATTGGAATATCTAATTTTTTCACGTATTGCAGCGATGGCCAAAATTGCCAAAAACCAACCGATTCCAGAGCTAAGCCCATAATTAAAAGCCAATCCCAAAGTTTGAATATCCCTTGATTGCATAAACAAGGATCCACCCAATATAGCACAGTTCACCGCAATTAGGGGTAAAAATATCCCCAAAGAGTTATAAAGTGCAGGAGAAAATTTCTCAACAACTATTTCAACCAACTGTACCATGGTAGCGATGGTTGCAATAAAAAGGATGAACGACAAAAAGCTAAGGTTGTAATCTGCATATTCAGGTCCTAACCACTCCAAGGCCCCGTCTCTTAACAGATACTGATCTAACAACCAGTTTAAAGGTACCGTTACCGCGAGTACGAATATCACCGCTGCACCAAGACCTACGGCTGTAGTCACTTTTTTAGAAACGGCAAGATAAGAACACATTCCTAAGAACGTGGCAAACACCATATTATCTATGAATATGGATTTAAAAAATAATTCTACATGTTCTAACATAACATTCTATTCTTATTGTGTCTACTAGTTTTCTTCTATTAACGCCTTGTTCCTTGAACGCTGAACCCAGATTATAAGTCCTACCACGATAAGTGCCATTGGAGACAACAACATAAATCCGTTGTTTTCGTAGCCAATAGCGTACAAGCCTGTTTTTTCAATAGGATCTCCCAATACTTTATACCCAAGTAAGGTACCAGAACCCAATAACTCCCTAAAGAATCCAATGATAACCAATATTACCCCATAACCTGCTGCATTCCCGATTCCGTCCAAAAACGACCTCCATGTTCCATTGGCCAAGGCAAAAGCCTCAAAACGCCCCATAATGATACAGTTTGTAATAATCAACCCCACGAAAACCGAAAGTGTCTTACTTAGCTCATAGGCAAAAGCCTTTAAAACCTGATCCACTATAATTACCAGTGTTGCTACTACAACCAACTGTACAATAATTCTAATTTTGGAGGGTATAATATTTCGCATCAACGAAATTACCACGTTACCCACACCCATTACAAATAGTACGGAGACGGCCATTACAATAGAAGCCTTTAATTCTGCGGTAATCGCCAAAGCCGAACAAATCCCTAGTACCTGAATGGTGATGGGGTTGTTATCCGCTAATGGATCTAATATAAGATTTGCATCTTTTTTTGAAAGTAGTGCCATTGTTTATTTATTAGTTCTTATGGTTTCCAAATAGGATTTATAAAGATTTACGCTTTCTTTGATCATTGCGGACAGGCCGTCACCAGTAATAGTTGCTCCGGCCAAAGCATCAACTTCGTTATCGTCCTTGATTTCATTGGTAGGATCGTTGTTACCTTTGGCAACAGCTATTCCTGCATATTCAGTTCCGTCAAGTATAGATTCCCCTTTAAAGTCGTCCATAAAATAACGCTGCTTAATATTGGCTCCTAAACCAGGGGTCTCTCCCTTATGATCAAAAAATACACCCTGAACGGTCATGGTATCATCCAAGGCCACAAAACCCCAAATAGCATCCCAAAGACCTTTACCTCTCATAGGAATAATGTAATATTTCTCACCGTCCTTCTCTCCAATGAACAACGGAAGCTTTCTAGTGTTTCCGGCCTTGGCTGCAGTTTCCTGCTTTTTAAGGTCTATCAAATAAGCCTCATCATTTTCGGTAATTTGATCACCTTCAATAACAAGTTGCTCCTTTATATACTTGTCAAATTCACCGGCAACCTTATCAGTGGATACAAAATTGACACTACCCTCGTCCTCGTTTTCATTTACACCCATGGCATAAAGGATATTCTGCTGTTTTTCCAGTCTTTCGTTCTCCTTTATCTTACCGCTAAGTGAAGAGGCAAAAAATGCCAATAGTGTCCCCACAATAACCACCATTACTACGGCAAAGATTACCGTATAACTATTTTTTTCTGTATTAACTGCCATAATTATACTGTTTCTGCTTTTAATTCTTCCGATTTACCCTGTCCATCGCTAGGCAAAATGGTAGCGTTTTTAGCACGTTTTAATCTTTTATTTACATTTCCTCTAATCACATAGTGATCAATTGTGGGAGCAAAAACGTTCATTAGCAATATAGCCAAGAACACTCCTTCCGGATAAGCCGGGTTGAACACCCTGATCAAAACCGATATAAACCCAATAAAGAATCCATAATACCATTTCCCTTTATTGGTCTGTGCACCTGTTACCGGATCGGTTGCCATATACACTATACCAAAGGCCAAACCTCCAACAAGCAGATGCTGCCAAAAGGTGAAGTTCATTAATTCATAAAACTTACTAGTCTCCGTTATCACCCCAGCATCTACTACAGCATTAAAAATAAGTCCCATGACCAAAGCCCCTACAACGGCGCTCACCATGATTCTCCAACTGGCAATTTTAGTATATATCAAGAAAAGTCCACCCAAGAGTATAAGAATAGTAGAAGTTTCCCCTACCGAGCCAGGGATAAATCCAAAAAACATATCGGCAACAGAGTAGCTCATTTCGGTGCTTTTTCCTTGTGCAAGAAAACCTAAAACGGTTTCTCCGGAAATAGCATCTGGACCACCGGCCCTTTCCACCGCCTGATGAACCCAAACCTTATCCCCACTCATCCATGTAGGATAGGCAAAGAACAAAAACGCCCTAATAGTAAGAGCCGGATTTAAAATATTCATTCCCGTACCACCAAACACTTCTTTACCGATGACTACACCAAATACTACAGCTACTGCCAACATCCATAATGGCGTATCAACAGGAACTATCAATGGAACCAGCATACCGGTAACCAAATAACCTTCTTCTACCTCATGTCCTTTGATCACAGCAAACAAAAACTCGACCGCAAGTCCAACAACATAAGAAACAATTACCAAAGGCAAAACAGTCCATGCCCCCATGATAAAGTTATCCCAGGTTAAAAAGTTTCCAAACAAGGAAGCTTGCCTAACCACACCATTGGCAGCATCTACAGCTGCATAATGTTGGTAACCGGCATTGAATATCCCAAATATAAGTACTGGCACCAAGGCCATGATCACCGTGTTCATGGTACGCTTTAAATCATCTACCACACGCACATGCGAACCAGAATGGGTAGTCTCATTAGGAGCATACAAAAAAGTATGGATAGCATTGAATGCAGGGGCCATTTTCTTGCCCTTATACTTCTCCTTTAAATTATGCAAATTATTTTTTAAGCTCATCTTTTATCCTATTTCTTTATATAATAAATCCAACCCTTCCCTAATAATCTGCTGATGGGGCTGTTTAGAGATGCAAATAAATTCTGTGAGTGAAAAATCCTCTGGAGCCACTTCATAAAGACCCAACTGTTCCATTTCATCCAAATCCTTTACCATACAAGCCTTTAAAAGCTGTAAAGGATAAATATCCATCGGAAAAACCTCTTCGTACAAGCCGGTAACCACAAAAGCCCTGTGTTCACCATTGGTATTGGTATCCAAATCATACTTCTTCTTAGGCTGCAACCAAGAGAAGGTCAACGCCCTAGTGGGAGAAACCTTATTAAAGACAGGCTTGTTCCATCCAAAGAACTCGTAATCATCCCCTTCCGGAATAGCTGTCACCATATTATTGTAAAAACCTAAATACCCATCTGGTTTTGTTTTGGAACCTGTAAGAACATCTCCATTGATGACCCTAAAATTTTCCGTATTAACACCACTGGCATATAAAAAGGTAGAAATTTCCGATCCTATAATAGTAGAATAATATTTTGGAGCTTTTACACTGGATCCTACCAAGGCAACAATCCTTTCCGGATTAAATCTACCACTTAACAAAAGCTCACCTATAATAACCAAATCCTGAGGAGAAACGGTCCAAACCATTTCACCTTTGTTTATTGGATCTATCCTATTTATCTGCGTCCCTACCAAACCAGCAGGATGCGGTCCGGATACCTTATGGATTTCGGCACCTTTTATGTCGGAAAAGACGGAACCTCCACCTTTTCCTATGGACACATGCACCTTACCAGGGGTCAATTTACCCAAACCGGTAATAGCTGCCTGCAATTCCTTTTCTTTACCTTTTAAGGCATAGTCCAAATCTGCAGCCATAGGACCCGTAGCGTAAGCAGAGATAAAAATAGCTTTTGGAGTCACTGCCGGATTGGCAATAATATCATATGGCCTTTGCTTTATAAAAGGCCAACAACCAGATTTCAAGAGCAAAGCCTTGATTTCTTCGGCTCCAGCATTTTCTGGCGACAAAGGCGCATGTGAAACAAATTCCTGGCTTTTGTCTGCCAAAATTTTTAGTGTCAAAATTCTTCTCCTGGCACCTCTTACCACCTCTACTAGCTCCCCGCTAACTGGGGACACAAACAGCATGTCTTCCACATTTTTATTATAAAAAAGTGGTTCTCCCGCCTTTACTTCGGCGCCCTGCTTAACTAACAATTTGGGTGTAATTCCGTGAAAATCCTGAAGATTAATTGCGTAAACATTACTTAGAACAGCTTTGGAAGTAGTCTTTTCCGCCTCACCTATAAGATTAATGTTCAAGCCTTTTTTAATTCGGATGTCTTTAGACATATTTAGT
>CAXAVP010000075.1:0-17448 GCA_963972175.1 uncultured Arenibacter sp. | reverse complement strand
GGATTGTTCGGAGGAGCAGGTGTTGGTAAAACGGTATTGATCCAGGAATTGATCAACAACATTGCAAAAGGACATGGTGGACTTTCTGTATTTGCAGGAGTAGGGGAACGAACCCGTGAAGGAAACGATTTGCTTCGTGAAATGTTGGAATCCGGTATTATTAAGTACGGTGACGACTTTTTGCACTCTATGGAAGAAGGCGGATGGGATCTATCCAAAGTAGATAAAAAAGCCATGAAAGACTCCAAAGCGACTTTCGTATTTGGACAAATGAACGAACCTCCCGGAGCACGTGCTCGAGTAGCACTTTCAGGACTTACCATTGCAGAATACTTCCGTGATGGTGCAGGGGAAGGTCAAGGAAAAGACGTATTGTTTTTCGTAGATAATATTTTCCGTTTCACCCAAGCAGGTTCAGAGGTATCGGCCCTTTTGGGACGTATGCCATCGGCTGTGGGTTACCAACCTACCTTGGCAACCGAAATGGGTGCCATGCAGGAGCGTATTACATCAACCAAAAGAGGTTCCATTACATCTGTACAGGCGGTTTACGTACCTGCGGATGATTTAACGGATCCGGCACCGGCAACAACATTTGCCCACTTGGATGCTACAACAGTATTGTCTCGTAAAATTGCCGAGTTGGGTATTTATCCTGCTGTGGATCCATTGGATTCCACTTCTAGGATTTTGACAGCTGAAATTTTAGGAAATGATCACTATGCTTGTGCGCAACGAGTAAAAGAGCTTTTGCAACGATATAAAGAACTTCAGGATATCATTGCCATTCTAGGTATGGAAGAATTGTCAGAAGAAGATAAACTGGCAGTAGGTAGGGCAAGACGTGTACAACGTTTCCTTTCCCAGCCTTTCCACGTGGCAGAGCAATTTACCGGTATCCCAGGGGTATTGGTAGATATCAAGGATACTATTAAAGGATTTAATATGATTATGGACGGGGAGTTGGATCACCTTCCAGAATCTGCCTTTAACCTTAAGGGAACCATAGAGGAAGCTATAGAGGCTGGTGAGAAAATGTTGGCCGAAGCATAAACTGGTAAACGGCATTCCATACAGTTACTAAACAACTGTATCCAGGAATACCCAATACTAAATATTTAAATAATATGTATCTAGAAATTGTATCACCAGAAGCAACCTTATTTGCAGGAGAGGTTACAGCCGTAACGCTACCCGGAATAGACGGTGAATTTCAAATGTTGAACAATCATGCCCCCATTGTTTCCATACTACAGGCGGGTAATGTAAAGATCAAAGGAAATGTGGAATTGGATGAAGCTCATGGAGAAAAATTCTCCAAAGCATCCAATGGCGATACAGTATTGGCAATTAGCAGTGGTACTGTTGAGATGAAAAACAATAAGGTTATTGTTTTGGCAGACTAAGGCCTATCCAACATATAAATAAACAAAAGTCATACAATTTGTATGACTTTTGTCGTTTTAATACCGATGGAAAGCAAGAATATAATTATTACAGAAGGCGTCCGGCCCTTATGGCAGACCCTATTGGCTGCGGCATGCTATACCTTGGCCGTACTTTTACTGGCCACCTTCTTTTTTGGTTATGAGTTGTTTCCCAAGAGCGGGATAGACAATAGATGGAATGTCAAGCTCTGCTATAGTGCTATTGTATGTGCTGCACAGGGCGTAGTGTTTTCCTCTGTAAGAAGTATTTATTTCAACCTAAAAAACAACACCTTTAAAAAAGAGTATTCCGTTGGGCCTATTAGGGTAGGTAATTGGAAAAAACTACCAAATGTTGCCTACGTATCGGTTTTTAGGCAATTAAAAAAGGATGGCTCCCATACTTATGAGGTGAATTTGTGGCTAAAAGGAAATAAGAGCTTTACCGTTTATGAAAGCAGTCATATGGAAAGCACTTTTGCTTTGGGCAAAAACGCCGCCAGGTCTTTAAAGGTAGATTTGTTGGATGCTAGAGTGCCCAATGACAATAAATGGATACATAGCCCATATTAGATAATGATGAGTAAACTATGCAGGGAACCGCACTACCATAATTTAATTGGAGGTTACCCCATGATGTTTATCTATTTCCTGCTTGCTAAGACGTAAAAACCTGGCCGCATTGTTATAAAGGATATCCCTTTTTTGTTCTTTATTCAAGAAATCTGCCGTGTAAATAGCCTCCAAGCCCACTTCAATAGTTTCCGGCCAATTCATTTGATCGGACCCGAACATAACCCTTTTTCCATAGCCTGCATCAACAATACGTCTTAGGTACTCATGAAAGGCTTTACGGGGTATGGCATAACATATAACCCCAACATCAACATAGACCTGTGGATGGGTCCAAAGTACAGCCAAAAGGTCGTCTATCATGGGGTATCCGGCATGCATTAAATAGGTTCTAAGTTTGGGGTGCCGCATAAGCAGTTCTTCCACAAGTAAAGGACTGTGCAATTTGGCCCTGTAATTTCCGAACCCCGGTAGATAAGCTGCACCAGGAGGGCCAGTGCCCAGGTGAATCCCTAAAGGAATATCCAATTCTTCCGCAATTTGGGCGTACGGTTCAAATTTGGGGTCACTGGGGGAAACGCCATTATACTGTATGGCAACCTCCCCAAATACCTTGTACTTACCTGAGGATAAAAGTTCCTTAATCTTTTTCGGACTTATATCGGTCATAAAAAAATTAAAGTGTAGACCAGGAATAATGCGCTCACCGCCTTTGGCCATATATTCATCAATCAAAGAACCACTGGTTACACCGTAAATATTGTGTTTTTTTAGAATTGTCAAGGTCTTGTCCATTACCTCTTTATCGGTTGCTGAACCCCAAATAGGATTATCACAATTGGGTTTATGCAGGTATTCATTAAAACCTTCGGCCCAAGACACTGCCGGGTCATGTGCCGGCATTTCTTCCGGTGGGACACAAATAGCCGTTGGGGGCGGTCCATTAAGGGCTGCAGGTAAGGCATGTAAATGCATATCCAAAATAGGCAGTGAATCCTGACCGTAGCTGGTAATTGTAATAAGTAGTGCAAGATATAAAACAGTCCTCCTCATTGCCATTTGTTTTGATGTTATAAAAAAGAGGGGGAATAGGGGTGTCATAAGCCACTAGGGAAGGCGGCTTGTGCCACAATAAGATACAAAAATTCTGTCTTACTTCTATAGATATATTTGGCAGGGTTATTTTTTAAGTTTTACACTGCGCTGTGTTTTAGCACTTTGAAGAGCGGCTTCCAGTATTTCCATGGTAATCATGTTATTTTCCAAGGAATAGGGGTCGTAGGGTGTTAAAACTGTTTTTCCCTTTATTACGGAAGCAAACAAACTAAAGGGGTCGTTAAATGGTTCTGGCCTTTCGTCCAACCTAAACTGTTCTTCCTCAAAATCGCTATAGCCTTTTGCAATACGCAGCCTAAGATCGTGCTGGTTATCGGCGTAAATCACCCCTTTTTCCCCATAAATTTCCATGTCCTTACGTCCAATGGGCCAGTTCCAAGAAGGCTCCAAAATAGCCATGGCCTCATTATAGGATAGGATAATAGTGGCATCATCGTCTACTTTGGGATTGTTTTCTGGTTGCAGCTGCTGTGTAACCGCTGTAACCATATTAGGCTTTTTACCCTGTTGTATCCAGGTCATGAGATTGGCCCCATAGCATCCAAAATCCATTATGGCTCCTCCGCCATTGAGTTTTGGATCGGTAAGGAAACGTAAGAATTCCTTGCTTACCCCAATCTTTTTAGGCCCTTTGTGTCCGTCCCTCACAATCACTTTTCTGAGTTCGCCTATGGCCCCATCTTGAAGGAGCTCAAAGGCCTTTACATTGGTTGGATACCATGAGGTTTCATAATTGGTAAGCAAATGAATGTTGTGTTTTTTGGCAAGGGCATTCATTTTTTTAGCGTGATCCAAGCTTACGGCCAAGGGCTTTTCAACCATTACATGGATGCCTTTTGGCGCACAGGCCTCTACAATGGCCAAGTGATCGTATATGGTCCCAAAACCGGCCACGGCATCGGGTTTTACGGCTGCAATCATCTCATCCAAAGTATTAAAGACCATTTCCATGGGAAAACCATGGGCTTTGGACAATCGCTCAGCCAGATTACGATCGGTTTCCACAATGCCCACCATAACCACATCCTCTTTGTTTTCCCTTCCCAAGATCCAGCCTACATGTCCATGGGATAGCCCTGCAACCCCCAATCTTATAGCCTGTTGCTGTGCGGTACCGCAGAATAAGATAAAATAAAGAAAAAAGGCTGCAATGGCTTTCATATCTTAAATGTGTTAGTGGTGTCTTGGATGTTGGGGGAATTTATAAAATTGGTTTTCCCCAACCAACTATTTTTTCCAATGATTATTGTACAGGGGTCAATTGCCCAATAGTTACCGATTCAATAGCGCCTTCGGTAGCCGTTTGGTTGGCTTTAATATGGGGGCTACTGAGGTGTTTTTGCCAGAGGTCATAGCTGGTCCAGTTTTCATAGAAGAAAAAACGATCCGGGTTCTCATTATCCTGGTGCAGATCGTAATTTAGGCAGCCTTCCTCTTTTAGGGTGGGAGGTATAAGCTTTAATAGGGCCTGTTTTACAAATTCGCGTTTTTCAGGTTTTGCCACAATAGTGGCCGTAATGGTTAATTGTTTGTTGCTCATGTTAAAATTGGCATTTAATCCCTCAAATATATGGAAGTTTTATAAAGCTGCTGTGGTTAAGCTGATGGCCAACTTTTTAAAATAGCCTATTGAGCGAATTAAATATGCTGGTCTATTAAAACCTGATTTCCATCGGGATCGGTTAGCGTGATACTTGCGGGTCCCTCGGACTTTTGGTCTACCTCCCGTATCAATTGTATTTCCTTGCTTTTTAGATGGCTCTGTATTTTTCTCACATCATCATATTAATGTGCGCGTACTTCTGTTAAAATAACAACTTATGAAACTTATTTTAAACAGTTATAATGTTAAATTTTTATGACAATGTAATTTTTTGCTCAAATACAGAACCCTCTGATAATGAGATGTTAATTTATTGCCAGAATAATTAACAGACCATAATCACAAACAAATTAATAAAATTTAACATATATTTAGTATATTTGGTCCTTAAGTACTCTGAGATACTGGCATTGGATATATGTGAAATCAAGGTAAAAAGCTAATTCTTTTTACATTTCTTAATTTGCTCTTAACGCAATTGGACTACCGTGTAATTTTGAGACCAATGGTTGGATTTTTAACCATTGTATTGAAATTGCTGGAGCAATTACGGCTTAAATTGAACAAATATCTGTTTGCCAATTGTTTTGGAGCTTAACTAACTAACTAAACTATTGACATTATGGAGAAAAAAACCAGGTTTTCTGCTCAAGCAGGAAACATTCCAAAGTGGAGGCACAAGATCAAGCTTTCGGTTTTAATGTTTGCCATGATCATACCTAGTATGATCACCTATGCAAATGACAAGGCTGACAGAATTAATCCCGAAACGCTTCAACAAACCGTTTCCGGTGTGGTATCGGATGAAACTGGCCCCCTGCCAGGCGCGAGTATTGTTGTAAAAGGAACTACCAATGGTACGCAGACCGATTTTGATGGAAACTATACCTTATCCGGTGTAGCCAACAATGCAGTTATAGTATTTAGCTACATTGGCTACAAGACCCAGGAAGTACCTGTAAACAATCAAGCTACTATAAATGTAACCTTGGAGGAAGATGCAAGTCAGCTAGAAGAGGTGGTAGTTGTAGGTTATGGTACCCAGAAAAAAGCAACCTTGACCGGATCGGTGGCTACGGTAGGCGGTGAGGACTTGGAGAAATCCTCTTCTCCTAATTTAGGTACTGCTCTAGCTGGGAAAGTGGCAGGGTTGTACATTGATACAGGTAATGCCGCTCCTGGTGCCGAAAACACAGGGATAAGGGTGCGGGGAACCAACACCTTTAATAATTCCTCTGCTTTAGTGGTTATAGATGGTATTCCGGATCGGGCCGGGGGTATTACCAGGATCAACCCGGCAGATATTGAGAGCATCTCGGTACTAAAGGATGCTTCTGCGGCCATCTACGGGGCCAGAGCGGCCAATGGGGTAATTTTGGTTACCACCAAGAGGGGTAAAATAGGTGCTCCGGAGGTTAAAATTACTAGTAGTTATGGTTTACAAAGCTTTACAACTACTCCTGATATGTTGACCGGTGCAGAATATATGGATTTGGTTAACCTTTTAAATGTGTACAAATTGCCTACTGATGAGTGGGCAGATGCAAATGCAGTAAGAGGTAGGCCTTTCACTCGGCCCAATGGCGAAGTGCTGAACCCTACATACACCACAGAAAGGATTCAAAGGACTGCTGCCGGCGATGATCCTTGGGAATATCCGGATACGGACTGGATGGAGGAAGTAACCACTACTGGGGCTCCTATCCAAAGACAAGGGCTACAGGTGTCAGGTGGAACGGAACACGTGAAATATTTGGCATCTTTGGGGCATCTAAGACAGGATGTAAACTTTAAAAATGCACCAAAAGGCTATACTCAGTACGACCTAAGGCTTAATCTTGATGCGAAGATAAATGACCATCTTAAAATGAACGTTGGGCTCTATTCCCGCCAGGAAGAGAATTATACAGCTACCAATTCACCTAGTAATGTTTTTAACGACTTGGTAAGACAATACCCTTGGTTTCCTGCTTATTGGCCAACTGGAGAATTTGGTCCGGATATTGAAAATGGAAACAATCCGGCCATTAGGGTTACCGATTTGCCAGGATATAATGATAACAGTACCAATTATGTGCAGAGCAACATTGGGATTACCTTTGATGTCCCTGGGATAGAGGGGCTACAGCTTATGGCAAATATGTCTTATGACAAAATGAATTATGATTTTAAGCAATGGCAGAGACCTTGGACACTCTACACATGGGATGGGGTTAACAGAAATTCTTCCGGATTAACTCCAGCTGACCGAGGTCCTGGGGATCCTAGTTTAAATCAACAGCATACAACCTTGACCGACTTTACCGCATCATTGAATGCGTCCTATGAAAAAGAGTTTGGTAACCATTATTTTAAATTGTTGGGTGGGGTAACCCGTGAAGAATCGGAACAAAGTTTCTTCGGGGCCTTTAGGCGATTTTTTCTTTCGAGTGATCTAGCTCAGTTGGACGTAGGTGGTAATGACGGACAAAATAGTTTTGGTAATGGATACGAAACGGCCCGTTTAAATTATTACGGTAGGTTAAATTATACATATAAGGATAAGTACTTATTGGAAGGCTTGTTTAGATATGATGGCTCATACTTGTTCCCCGAAAACAATCGTTTTGGATTCTTTCCAGGAGTATCTGCTGGGTGGGTAGTGTCCGAGGAACCTTTCTTTCAGAAAGCATTACCATTTATAAATTTCTTTAAGTTAAGAGGTTCTTGGGGGCAATTAGGTAATGACAACGTAGAACCTTTCCAGTATATTGCATCCTATGAATTGTCTGCTACAGGTTTAGGGCCTGTAACAACTACGGCTTTTGAAAGTAAGGTTGCCAACCCTGACATATCATGGGAAACCGCCACTTCACGGAATGCAGGTTTTGATGTGCGAACATGGAACAGTAAGTTGTCCCTAGGTTTCGATATCTACAAAAATTCAAGATCTGATATTTTGACTACACCGCAAAAGACCTTACCTGAGTACAGTGGTATTGCAGCACCGGCTATTAATATAGGTGAATTTGAAAACACTGGTTACGAAATAACACTTGGGCTTAATGGAGGAAATGAGAAAGGTTTTAGCTATAACCTAACTTTTAATTTTAGTGATTCCAACAACAAGTTGGTATTCTTTGATGAGCCAGATCTAGCAGACCGTCCATGGCAACGTGAAACAGGCGGAGAAATAGGAAGGCCGCTACTTTATAAGTTTGATGGGGTTTTCCGTTCTCAAGCCGAAATTGATGCAGAAACTTTGGATTATAGTGGGGTAACCCCTGCCCTTAAGCCAGGTGATGCCCGAGTAGTGGACATAAGCGGTGATGGTAAAATTGGCCCTGAGGACAAGACCAGGGTTGGAGGAAGTGCTTTCGCTGACACCCAGTTTGGATGGAATACCGCAATTAACTATAAGAATTTGGATTTTAACATGTATTGGACTGGATCCGCTGGTGGATATAACACCTATGAGTGGAGCTTTATGTCCGGTACCTTGGCCAATGTACAGCGTGATGTCCGGGATAGAGCCTGGTCTATAGACAATCCAGATGCGCCTGCTCCTAGATTGGCGGATAGGGGAGATCAATGGTATTCCGGACAAACAGACTATGCTCTTATTACTAGGGATTTTTTCCGTCTAAAGACTTTGGAGATCGGCTATAGTGTTGACAAGGATATTATCAAACAATTTGGGGCAAAAAGTTTGCGTATTTCATTATCTGGTACTAACTTAATAACGATAACCGACTTTCCCTTTGATCCTGAGGTAACCCAAAATGGTGTTGACGTAGGTAGTACACGAGATGCGAGTGGTGGCGCGGTAAACAATGGTGGTGCCTATCCTATGTTGAAGACGATAATTACCGGATTGCAAATAACATTTTAAAAAATACTGAAATGAAGAAGAATATTATAAAATTGACAACCTTTTTGGTCTTCGGATTTCTGGTTGTGGGATGTAACGAGGATTTCTTGGAAACTACCCCACTTAGTGAAGTAGCGGAAGACAATGTCTGGTCTGACAAAAAACTTGCAGAGGCCGCCGTATTGGATCTGTATCAGGGAACCTGGGCCGGAACTCTTACCCGTGAAGAGACAACGGATGCCTTTACAGATCAGGCAGTATTTACCCACCCTGGTAGGGGTGTGGATGGGTACACGGAAGGAAAGATGAACCCGGCCGGTAATTTTATGGACATGCAATGGATGAGTTGGCCGCAGTTATATCCATTTATCCGTAGTGCCAATATTGCCATTCAAAATCTTACTGCCAATGAGGCAGAAATAGATGGAGCTTTGGTAAATAGATTACTTGGAGAAGCATACTTTATGAGAGCCTTTTACTACTCCCAGTTAATGAGACAGTTTGGAGGGGTAGTGTTGCTTACCGAACCATTGACCTTGGATAGTGAGGCAAACAATCCAAGGGCCACTTTCGCGGAAACAGTGAACCAGATATTATCTGATTTGGATACCGCTATCGATTTATTGGAAGAAGCGCCAATAGACCCTGCAAGGGCCCATAAAATTACCGCTTTGGCTTTGAAAGCCAGGGTGCTTACCCATGTGGCAAGTGACCTGTACGAGCCTTCCAAGGCCTCTAGTGTTTCTACCATCGCCTCCTATGCCCATCCGGAGCTTATTGGGTGGACCAGTGGTTCACAACAAGATAGATGGGAAGCTGCAAAAGTGGCCTCCAAGGCCTTATTGGATGCTACCACAGGATATAAATTGGATTACACCGCACCTGCCTCACAGGAAGAAGCCATACAGAACTATGAGGATATCTGGCTTCAGGGAGACCAAAACCAAGATTTTATTTGGGGACGTTTGGTAGAAGAGTTCGGATTTGGTTCCAGAACCTACCCTGGAGGGGACGGATGGTCACAAGGACCCGGGATGGTAGCCTTGTACCATGGACCAAATGGATATCACGAATGGGCAGGGACCACCCCTACCGAAGCCTTGGTTTCCAAATATGATTTTGCAGATGGGACCAAATTTGATTGGGACAATCCTACACATGCCGCAGCTCCCTACGATAATAGAGAGGCACGCTTTTATAGTACCTTCTTGTACGACGGAGGGTCATGGAAGCAAAGGACCGATGATGTGGTTAAATATGATAAGTTCAATGAGATTCAAACAGGGTATTATACCTTATCAGATGGGACTATTATCAATGGAGTGGATACAAGACAAGGGCCAATAGAAGATTGGAACGGTTCTAGGACCGGCTATTACTTCAGAAAATTCTCGGATCCTAGGCAGCCAGCATCTTGGCCAAATAACCTACAAAAAGTGGATGCGCCCTACCTTCGCTATACAGAGGTATTGCTGAACTATGTGGAAGCCAATATTAATATTGGGGAAGAAGGGGAGGCCATAACTTGGCTCAATAAGCTTAGGTTTAGAAACGGATTACCGGCAGTAACGGCCTCAGGAGATGAGTTGTTGGAGCTCTACAAAAGGGAAAGGGATAAGGAGTTGGTTAATGAAGATGCCCGACTCTTTGATATGAAGCGATGGTTGGAAGGACCGCAATCGCTAAACAAACCTGTACAGCAAATATTGATTCAGGCTACACAAAAGCCAGGTACCACCGTGACCGATTACAGAAAGGATACTGCCTTGTTTGATTATACCTATAGGCCAACGGATATTGTATTTGAAAATAGAATTTGGCAAGACCACGTGTACTTCATGCCCATTAAACAAGAGGAAATTGACAAGGATCCCTCAATTATCCAGAATCCGGGCTACTAAAGAGCAAGGAATAATTAACAATTAAAAAGAATGACCCTTAGCACTTATCTGCGGGGTTATTCTTATTTTAGGGATATTTAGATAACACAGATTGATGATGAACAGATTTATTTACATAACTATATTGAGCCTATTGTTCTTTTCATGTACCAATAAGCCCCAACCCTTGTTTTCCAAGCTTGATGCAACCGATACGGGTGTTGATTTTGCCAATACCTTAACCGAGACCCATTCCTATAATTATTTCACATATCCCTATATGTATTTAGTAGGGGGTGTCTCTTTGGGAGATATAAATAATGATGGATTGGAAGATATTTTCTTTACGGGAAACATGGTCAAGAACAGGCTTTATATAAACAAAGGAAATATGCAGTTCGAGGATATTTCCGAAAGCGCCGGAATTATAGGGGATGATAGGTGGTACTCAGGTACTACTTTTGTGGATATAAATCAAGATGGCTACCTGGATATCTATTGTTCCGTAGGGGGTAAATATGGGCCCAATAATAATGTGCTCTACATTAACAACAAGGATAATACTTTTACGGAAAAGGCCGGGGAATATGGGGTAGATTGTGATGGGATTAGTATGCATGCAACATTTTTTGATTATGATAAGGACGGCGATCTAGACCTTTATGTAATAAATTATCCACCTACCAGCTTTACAGCCCCTGTGGAGTACTACCAATATATGTTGGACCATCATGAGGAAAAGGATTCCGACAAACTATATAGGAACGACAACGGCCATTTTACTGATGTAACCGTAGAAGCCGGACTAAGTTCATTTGGGCTTAGCTTAGGGGTTGTTGCATCGGACGTTAACAATGATGGCTATACGGACATCTTTATTTCCAATGATTTTAATGCCCCAGACTTTTTGTTTATTAACAATCAGGATGGCACGTTTACCAATCAAATCAATACCAGTCTGCAACAGATCTCATTTTTTGGAATGGGTGCGGACATTGCAGATTTCAATAACGATGGTTTTATGGATATTTTTCAATTGGACATGTCTGCAGAAGATAACTTTAGGTCCAAGGCCAATATGTCCTCCATGGATCCAGATGCCTTTTATAAGTCGGTAAACATAGGCTTACACCATCAGTATATGCAAAATTCGTTACAATTGAACCATGGCAATGAAGAAGGAGAGCTCCCCTTGTTCAGCAATATATCCAGATTGGCCGGGGTTTCCTCTACTGACTGGAGTTGGGGAGGACTGTTGGCAGATTTCGACAATGATGGTTGGAAAGACCTGTTCGTAACCAATGGTATTCGTAGGGATGTAAACAACAAGGATTTCTATGGAAAGCACCGGGAGTTTTTTGATAAGATGGAAAACGACCCTAATTACAAAAACAAGGAAGAAGAGGTTGGCTTATTGAAATATTTGGAAGAATTACCTTCTGAAAAGTTGAGCAATTATATCTTTCAAAATAATAAGGACCTAACCTTTACAAAGAAGACCGAGGAATGGGGATTTGGAGAAAAGACCTTTTCCAATGGGGTGGCATATTCTGACCTGGACAATGATGGGGATTTGGACTTGGTAATCAACAATCTGGAGGATATTGCGGGTATTTACCGCAACAATTCTACAGGTGGCAATCAGCTTACCATTGAACTTAACGGTAAAGGAAAGGTCTTGCCAAATGGGAGTAAGGTATCACTGTACACCCAGGATGGACTACAGGTTCAGGAACACAATACCGTACGCGGATATTTATCTTCTGTCTCCCCCCTATTGCACTTTGGCCTTGGGGACAGTAAACAAGTAGATAGTATTGTTGTAGCATGGCCCAACGGGAAGTCTACCAAATTAAGTAAGATCAACTCCAACCAAAGACTGGTAATAGATTATAAGGAAAATGAAGCTATTGTAGATTACAACAATGGTGGGGTAGGCAACAAGCGGTTCCAAACAGTTGAAACTCCCAATATTTTTAAGCACAACGAGAATATTTTTAACGACTTTGAAGTAGAAGTATTATTGCCCCACAAGAATTCTACCTTGGGTCCCTCATTGGCTACAGGCGACCTAAATGGGGATGGTCTGGATGATTATATAGTTGGCGGCGCAGTAGGGCAGCCCACATCAGTCTTTCTTCAAACTTCCAATAAGGAGCGCTTTGCCGAATTGGAAATCCCAGACCTGATAAAGGATAAATATTACGAAGATTTGGGAATTCTGATTTTTGATGCCGACAATGATGGTGACATGGATTTCTACATTGCCAGTGGAGGTAATGAATTTAAACCAGGATCACAGGGTTATGAAGATCGTTTCTACGAAAATACGGGACAGAACAACTTTGTTCGTAATAAAGAAGCGCTTCCGGACCTTAAGATTAGTGGAATGAATGTCTCCGCTTCGGATTTTGACAAGGATGGTGATTTGGATTTATTTATTGGAGGCAGGCTGGTTCCTAAGAAGTACCCCTATCCATCAGATTCGTATTTCCTGGAAAATGTAAGTAGTGCCGAAGGGGTGAAATTTGTAGATGTTACAGCAAGTAGATTGCCAGACTTAAAGTCATTGGGATTGGTAACCTCCTCTGCTTGGGTTGATTTTGACCAGGATGGCTGGGAAGATTTGGTTGTGGTTGGAGAATGGATGCCCATCAAATTCTATAAAAATAACAGTGGCGTGTTTAAGGAGGTATCGCAAGAGCTGTTGCCCGGACATACTACTGGCTGGTGGTTTTCTATTGAAAAAGGAGACTTTGACAATGATGGGGACTTGGACCTATTAGTGGGGAATTTGGGCCAAAATTATAAATATCAAGCCAGTCCGGAATCACCTTTTAAGGTGTATTTAAACGACTTTGATGGCAACGATAAAGCAGATATTGTGCTGAGCTATAAGAAGGGCGAAAAAGAATTCCCTGTTCGGGGGCGTCAGTGTTCCTCCCAGCAAATGCCTGCCATTAAGATTAAATTCCAAGATTATAATTCTTTTGCCAGTGCCTCCCTTAACCAAATATATACAGATAAGATGTTGGAGGAATCACTGGGCTACGAGATCACATCCTTTGCCAGTGTTTATCTAGAGAACAATGACGGGAAGTTTACTATGAGGCCTTTGCCCCAATTGGCGCAGCTTAGTAGTATTAATAAATTTGTGGTGGACGACTTTGATTCGGATGGTAATTTAGACGTGGTTTTGGCCGGCAACTTATACAATGCGGAAGTAGAGACCCCTAGAAACGATTCCAGTTTTGGCCTGTTATTGCAGGGTAACGGAAAGGGCGACTTTGTTGCCAAGACCATGTTGGAGTCAGGTCTTAAAATTATTGGTGATGTCCGTGGAATGGAATTATTAAACCTTCAAGGGCAGAAACATATCTTGGTGGCCAAAAATGATGACTTTATGCAATTGATAAAGGTCAATTAGGTTGGCATAGCTGTGGATCACAGGATCAATGCGTGTTTTGGCTGCCACCTTATCCCCTCCACTATTGATCTAAAAAAAGGGAAATGGGATGCTATGAACCAAGTGTAACATAAAATGGAGAATACGCCTCTATGCAGACAGGCCATAATGGATTTTTCGGGAATATAGCATTGGTCATCCTCCTATTGGGGTTGGCCACTATTGTATACCGTTGTAAGAATGTAAAAACGGAGTCCGACTATTACAGCCCAGAAGTTCTGGGCACCTATGAAAATGGAGAGCATTATGTGGGATCCCAAACCTGTAGGGAATGCCACGCATCTATTTTTAAGGACTATATAAATACGGCACATTTTAATACCTCTGCCATGGCGGATTCGGTTCATATTAAGGGTAGTTTTAAGGACGGGGAGAATAAGTTGGATCTAAAAGACGTGGAGTTTACCATGTTGGCAGTAAAAGACTCCTTTTATCAACATGTCAGAATAAAAAATAGGGATGTTAAAATTCCGCCTGCAAAATTTGATATTGTTATTGGATCAGGGGTTAGGGGGCAATCCTACCTAAATTGGGATGAGGACGCCTTGTACCAATTACAAGCTTCTTATTATACCCCCACAGATGGCTGGGTGAATAGTCCAGGCTATCCCACCTATTATGACGAACAAAGGCCGGTAAGGGATGCCTGCCTCAAATGTCACTTTACCTTTGCTCAACCCATTGGGAACAATCCTCATGGCAACAGATTTAATAAAAACGCCATGATTTACGGAATAGATTGTGAGCGTTGCCATGGGCCATCGGCCAAGCATGTAGCCTTTCACAGGCAAAATCCAGGACTCAAGGTTGCCAATTACACCCTAAAGATAGATTCGCTGCCACGGCAACGGAGATTGGATCTGTGTGCCCAATGTCATTCTGGTTTAAGGAACGTACTTCTAAAGGGTGGTTCATTTTCTTATTTACCAGGGGAGGATTTGAGTACGTATTCCAAGAATAAGTCTCCTAGCACTGCGGAGACAACCTTGGATGTACATGGCAACCAATACGGGCTATTAATAGAAAGCAGTTGTTTTAAGGAAACCAATACCATGGATTGTAGCAGCTGTCATGAACCACATAAAAAAGAAAGGGGGAATACAGCTCATTTTAACAATAAGTGCATGAACTGCCACAATACTACCTTAAAAATGTGTTCTGTTTCTGAAGCAGAAAAAAACGAGATGTCCAATAGCTGTATTGCCTGCCATATGCCTGCTATGCCTTCCCGGTCCATGATGGTACAGTTGCCCCAGGATAGCATAGAAACCTCCTTTAAGATCAGGACCCATTTAATAGCTATCTATGACAAAGAACATTGGGTAGATTAGGGTTTGTGTTAGCAGTTACGTTCACGTGAAAAGGACTATTTCAAAATTACCTTTCTCAATGAATTCCCAAATGGGGTTTCCAGTAGGACGGCGTATACTCCAGACGGCAGACCAGAGAGATCAAAGGGAATAGTATAAGAAGACGCTCCCCTGTCCCTTTTGGAGGACATAAGGGCATTGTTGGCAAAATTAAAGATCTTAATACTGATATTGCCCCGCTCAGAAAGTCCGATGTCGGCAGTAAATTTCCCATTTGTGGGATTGGGATAAATAATAAAATCTGTGATCAACCTATCTGCATCTATCTGCCCTTCTTCCGTTAATACCTCATTCTTTACAACCAGTATTTTTTTGGTCTGTTCAGCGAAACATTCACCAATTTGGGTTATAATACCTATTTCGTATTCACCTGGCTCAGAAAATACCATTTCAGCCTCGTCCGAATCTTCATTTAGAACGGTTGCGCCTTCAGGCAAAACCCATTTTTGGGTATCAGGCAGGGGATAGCTTATGTCCACTGCAATCAAGGGTTCCCCCACAAACACTTGACTTGAAACGGCAAATTCTGCTGTTATTTCATCATTTGATACTTCAACAAAAACACTTGCAGTTCCCGTGCACCCATATTGGTTGGAAACCACTACAGAATAGGTGCCACTTTTATTAATAGTAACGCTTGGGGCTTTACTGTAAAATTCGTTATCTGAAGTCCAACTGTATGTAGCATTGTAGTCGTCTATACTAGCATCTAATACCAACTCCTGTCCAGAACAAAGGGTCCTGTCTCCACCCAAATCAACTTCTAGTGGCATAGGTTCTTCAATAAGATAAGTTCTTGTTATTGGAACATCACCCACCCCATTGATAGTTATGGTATATTCTCCTGGAGCTAAATTAGAGATATTGCTTGTTGTTTGGCCGGTGTCCCAACTATAAAAGAAATTACCGTTACCTTGATTAACTATGACCTCTATACTCCCATCATTTTGGCCAGCACAGCTGGGTTGTTTTATGGTTTCCTCTACAATATCAGGTTCGCTAATGTCATAGGTTTCTGTTATAAAACACCCATTGGCATCAGAAATGTAAACCTCATAGGAATCTGCTTGTAAATTAGTAATTTCCAGGCCCTTTCCTATTGTTCTATTATCTGAAAGTCGGACCCAATCAATAGCATACGGTGCTGTCCCACCTCCCATTTCAATAGAGATGCTGGCATCATTGGCCAAGTATTCCGAATTATTGTTTACCTCTGAATTTATTATACGTACTGGATCAGAGGTGGGTTGAATGGTAACAGAAGACTCTGCATAACAACCATTGTCATCATAAACTTCCAAAGTATATTCCCCAGATTCTAAGCCAGATAAGTTTTGGTCGGTAGACCCATTGCTCCAATAGTAGTTATATGGGCCGGTTCCTCCAGATACGGAAATCGCAATGGCTCCATCAGCCGAACCACTACAAAGTATATTAGTGACTTCGATTACTGATATTTCCAATATTTCGGGCTGTACTATATTTATGGGTGTTGCATCTACCGAAATAGCATTGGCATCGGTGACCCTCACAAAATATTGTCCGGAAGGTAGATTTCCAATGATCTCAGCTGTTTCATTTAAAGTTGTGTTTTGACCGTTAATTGTGGCATACCATTCATAGGTATATGGGGGAGTGC
This sequence comes from uncultured Arenibacter sp., assembly GCA_963972175.1. GTDB lineage: Bacteria > Bacteroidota > Bacteroidia > Flavobacteriales > Flavobacteriaceae > Arenibacter. The sequence goes on along the minus strand of CAXAVP010000075.1, from coordinate 524 downwards.
CACCTTGGACGTTGGCAGTAATTTCGGCAAATTCGTCCCCACTACATTCCAACATGAGTGATTGAAGTAGTTCAACCTCCAGAGTCCCTGGCTCCGAGATGGTGATGGGATTCGATATCAACATACAGCCCAGGTCATTGTTAAGAGCATAATTTTCGTCTGTAATGGTAAGAATGTAATCACCAGCAGCTAAGTCTAAGATATCTTCATCGTCTGATGTAAACCCATTAGGTCCCGTCCAACTGTAGTTTAAATTCCCAGTTCCTCCCCAAGCAGTTATACTTATGGCACCGTCCAATGCATTGGGAGCCGATATTGTTTGCTGATCATCAATTGAAAAGTTTAAAGGCTGTGGTTCTTGTATAGCGACAGGGTTTGAGCTAAGTGTGCACCCCTTGTTATCTTGAATATAAATGGTATAGTCTCCGGCCAACAGATTACTAAATACATTGGAACTCTGATAGTCGGTGCCGTTCAACGAATAAGTGAACGGTGCCGTACCCCCGCTAGCCTCAATTTGAAGG
>CAXAVP010000074.1:0-17451 GCA_963972175.1 uncultured Arenibacter sp. | reverse complement strand
GCACTAAGTTTAACCGATTCTGAAGAGAAATCATGGGTTGAAGGATTTGTACTCCAAGACCACGAATTAAACCTAACAAACCAAAAACCATATGTAATATACGGCTATGCCACAGTCCCTGAGAACAAAACCCTAACCATTGGGGAGGGAGCCCATCTATACTTTTACAAGGATTCAGGCTTACTTATACCGGACAATGCCCGTATTCATATAAACGGAAAATTAAGTGAGAACAACAAACAACAGGAACGGGAGGTTATATTTGAAGGCAATAGGTTAGAACCTGAATACTCTGATGTTTCCGGACAATGGGGGGGGCTATGGATTGCCAAAGGCAGCATAAACAACACTATTGAATACCTAACCCTAAAAAACGCTACCTTAGGACTTATGGTCCAGGGAGACGCCACCGTCAACTACAATTCCCTAACCATTAAGAATTCCAAAATATACAACAGCCAAAATATCAACCTATGGGGCCAGTCCGCCGTAATAATTGCCGAAAACCTAGTCTTGGGCAATGCTGGAAATATATCCTTGTATTGTAATTTGGGGGGACAATACAGCTTTATTCATAGCACAATAGCCAACTACTGGAAAAACGGATACCGTAACAATGCCGCATTGCATATAGATAATTACTCCAAGCTAAACGGGAAGGCTTACGATTTGTCCAAAGCCAATTTTAAGAATTGTATTATATATGGTGACATGGGTAGGGAACTAAACCTAGACATGGACCCCACCAAAGAGTTTCAGTACTACTTTGAAAATTGCCTAATTAGATTTTCAGAAATATCAGAGAATAACTTGTACAATTTTAATGACACAGACAGATATAAAAATATACTGCTCAATTTAGATCCCAAATTTGAAGCCGCCGTAAAAAACAACTTTTTAATAGATAAAACCTCAAATGCTATCAATGCCGGAAATATAGATTCCGCAGTCTTGGTACCCCTAGATATTTTGGGTAATGAAAGAACAGAAAACCCCGACCTTGGAGCCTTTGAAGCTGTTTTTACAAATTAAAATAGGATTCACCCTCAATATATGAAAGAATAAACTTACAGATAGTAAAAAAAATAGCAATAAAATGAAAACCCTAGTTTTTCTAAGGTTTGGCTGGGACCCTATAATACTAAGTATCACTATTTTGCATTAAAATCATTAGAAAAATGGGATTTACTTATACCATTCTGGACTCCGATGCCACTTCCAATTTGCAACTGCAACACTACATGGAAGAGTATAGCGAATTTGACTGCGCCGGAATTGCAACCGACAGCGTAGACGGTCTTAATGGTATACTAAAAAAATCACCTGATGTAGTATTTATCCATTTAAACGATAAGGCGCATGAATATTTCCATATGATTATGGAAATGCATCAATACCTTAAAGACATCCCCTTGTTTATTGGGATATCTAAAAGTAAACAATACGCCTATGATGCCCTAAAATGCCATTTTTTTGATTATTGGTTATTGCCCTACAATGAGTTTGATATTAGAAAAACGGTATTGCGTTTAAAATTGGAGATTACCAAGGAAGAAAAGCCCAAAACCCTTTTATTGCAGTCCTATAAAGATTATCGCTATATAAATACGCAGGAAATCATGTATTTACAGGCCGATAACAACGCAACCGATTTTTTTATGAAAGACGGAAGTACTATAAGTGCTTTTAAGACGTTAAAGACTTTTGAGAACAACCTACCTTCAAATTTTGTTAGGGTACACCAGAGTTATATTATCAATATTAACTTTATTTCCCGCATCAATTACGGTAAAGGGGTATGTACTTTAAAGCACGAAAAACTGCAATTACCCTTCTCAAAATCCTACAAAAACAACATTGACAACCTAAAACAGGTACTGGCTAAAAATACCATTTCTACGCTTAATTAGTCAAATTCTCGCAAAAAGCATACGTTCACTAATAGAACTGTTGTTTTTGCTAAAGACAATTCCTACACAACTCCCTCCCCTTTCTTTTATAGTAGTTTAGCCATTATTAACCCTCGAAATACTATAATTATGAAAAAATTAGTAGCGATTTTTGCAGTAGTACTGCTAAGCGTAGGCTTGTTTGCAATGAAGGCCGATCAAGCCTTTCCTAATGTAGATAATGCCGTTGCCACAGATGGCGACAGTGTTCCCAAAGACAGAAGGGATCCTCCACCAGTAATGTCCGGATTTGAAATCAACCAGAATGCCGTTGCCACAGATGGAGATAGTGTTCCCAAAGACAGAAGGGATCCTCCCCCAACAATGACCGATTTTGATTACAGTGACAATGCCGTTGCCACTGATGGAGATAGTGTTCCCAAAGATAGAAGGGATCCTCCCCCAGCAATGACCGAATTTGATTACAGTGACAATGCCGTTGCCACCGATGGAGATAGTGTTCCCAAAGATAGAAGGGATCCTCCCCCAGCAGCACATAGCTTCCAGAACAACTATAATGCTGTTGCTTAAGATATAAGGAAATTCTTACAGAAAATTCTATCGAAGATGTAAAACATCTTCCTTAAAATATAAAGCCCTAAACAAATTTGTTTAGGGCTTTTTTTTTTATCTTGCCCTCTAGATGAACAAAAATGTACTTTAAAAAAATTATATTTTTTGCCACACTAGCCCTACAATCAATAATCCTTGGCTGTACCGGGACAGCTACCGATGTTGATAACCCTGTAGTACATGGTCAAAACGACAGCATTCAATTTTGGCTTACGGAGAAAAACTCCAACTCAGAAGAAGAGTACCTAAAAAACCTTTCCAAAGCCTACGATCTGGCCCTACAGGAAAAGAACGACTCCCTAAAATCCAAACATTTTTCCAAACTCTCCTATTACTATTCAATAGTAGGCGACTCCGTTCAGTTTAGACGTTCCAATAAAATAGCCCTAAATCTTTCCAGAAAACTGAATGACTCTACTTCATTGGCCTATAACCACTGGGACCTGGCTTTTTTTTTAGAGGACAATGCTGTAGAAGACAGTGCCTATTACCACTTTTCCCAGGCAGAAAAAATTTTTAGGGCTCTAAATGATTCGTTTTCCGCAGCCAGGATCCTTTACAATATGGCTACTATTCAGGCAAATGTAAAAGACTATACCGGAAGCGAAATTACAACCATACAAGCCATAGAATTGCTGAAACCCTTGGACAAACCCTATAACCTGTTTATGTGTTATAATAATTTGGGATCCGTAACCAACGCCCTACATGAATACGACAAGGCCTTGGAATACTATGAAAAGGCATTGTTTTATCTGGACAAGTCCGAGAAATCGAATAATATGCGCCTAAACACTATAAATAATATTGGTAGAGTTCTACACGATAAAGGAGAGTACAAAAAAGCTTTAGAGACCTTTGAAAAAGTTATAAATTTTGACAGTATCTATTTTAAGGACACCAAACTATACGCAATCGCCCTATCCAATTATGCTAACAGCAAAAATAGCATAGGTGACACCATAAAGACTCTAGCTTTATTTAAAAAAGCACTTAACATAAAGGACAGTATTGGTAATCAGAGAGGGGTAGCCCTTACACAATACGAGATAGCTAAATACTACCTAGGGAAGAAAGACACCACAATGGCCTTGGAATACGCCCAAAATGCCAAAAACATTTCTGAACAGACCAGCAACAACAGACGGTTATTGGAATCCCTGGAGCTTATTGCCAAACTAGACCCCATTAATTCTTCCCGATATACCCAAGAATATATTAAACTGAACGACAGCCTACTGGCCGAAGAACGGGCAGCAAGAAATAAATTTACTAGGATACGTTTTGAAACCGATGAATTTATAGAGCAAAACGAATTGCTAACCAAACAACGACAGCTGTGGATAGGCATAGCAGCAACATTATTTGTGTTGGCCGGCTTCATCCTTATAATTTTGGATCAACGGAGAAAAAACCAAAAATTGAGATTTGAACAAGCCCAACAAAAGACCAATCAAGAGATCTTTAACCTATTATTGGCCCAAAACAAAAAGGTTGAAGAAGGCAAGCAATTGGAAAAAAAGCGTATTTCAGAAGAATTACATGACGGAATATTAGGGCAAATGTTGGGGATCCGACTTATTCTTTCTGGACTGAACAATAAAACCGATCCCGATTCCGTTCTAAAACGCAGTGACCTACTTAAGAAATTACAACAGATAGAGGAGGAAATTCGTACAATTTCTCATGAATTGAGCAGGGCATCACAAGAAAAAATTCATAACTTTATTGTTTCCATAGAAGAATTAGTGCAGACTATTCAGGAATCCTCGCAAATGAAATGTCATTTCGAGTACGACAATATAATAGATTATGACCAGTTAAAAGGAGACATAAAAATTAATATATACCGTATTGTTCAAGAGAGTTTGCAAAACTGCATTAAACATGCCAAGGCCAGCGAAGTAGACGTACGCTTTGAGTCTGAAAAAGACTGTGTAAAGATTACGATTACCGACAATGGAGTTGGTTTTGATCAAAAAAAGGGCAAAAGAGGTATTGGACTAAAGAATATTAATTCCAGGTTGGAGAAATTAAATGGGACCTACGACATTCAAAGTACAATTGGCCATGGCACAAAGGTTATTGTGACCATCCCTTATATTTTGGAAGAGCAAGTTGGCCCCCAATCTGCATAATTGAATATTAATTGCATTAAGAATGAAAACTTTAAGAGTTTTAACCATTGATGATCATGAAATGATCACTACAGGATATAAGTACCTACTGGAAGCTGCAGAATTTGAAGATTTTCAGGTGAAGGTTGAGACCGCAAATACTTTTGATACAGGTAAGCAAAAAATAGAGGACTCGGCCAGATCCTTTAAATATGATCTTTTACTGCTAGACGTGCAATTGACCGAAACACACCTGGAGGAGCCCTATTCTGGTGAAGATTTAGGCATTTATGCCCGAAAAATAATACCGGACACTAAAATTGTCTTTATGTCCTCCTTTAGTGACAATTATAGGATTAACAGTATTTTGAAGAATGTCAACCCTGATGGATATATGGTAAAATCTGAAGTAGATGAAAAATCCTTGATCGCCATGGTAAAAGGAGTAATTGCCTCCCCTCCCTATTATAGTCAGAAAGCCTTGGTTGCCATTAGAAAAAAAGTCTCCAATGACCTATTGCTGGATGACAATGACAAAAAAATACTGTACCACGTTTCTATTGGTACCAGAACAAAAGACATGGTGGACTATGTTAACCTATCCCTAGCGGGAATTGAAAACCGAAAAAGACAACTGAAAGTTATTTTTGGAGTTGAAAAACAAAATGACCTTGCTCTGGTCCATGAAGCAAGAAACAGGGGCTTCCTATAGGGGCCTTCTAAGGGCATAACCCCTACCCTAACAAGACTTTAAGACCTTACAATTCGAAAATCTAAAGATTCACTTTTTTCACGCCTAATAGTTCTATATTTAACCCTTTACCATTTATCGTATATTTTTTCGATGAATACACTTGATTTAAACAAAAACCTTACTTTTTCTAAGGTTTTTATCGAATTAAGGACAGCCGTTTAAGCTAATTTTGATAATACATTTTCAATCAATTACTTTCGGAATGTCTAAATTAGGAAACGAATTTTTCAATAATCCAAAAATCGGTGTCCAAAACAACGATCATATTAACGGATTAGAGCTTTTTAGAAAAAGTTTGGAAAAAAATTATTTTGCCGAAGTTGGTATTGCCAATTATGGGGCAAAGGAAGAGGTTGCCAACTTAATAATCGACCTAAAATGTCATTTTAGTCTGTCCGAAACATTATTTTACCTTAACAATGCGATTCCCGAAGACAGGAATCCCAAAAGCCTTATTCCACGTAGAACCTTTTTGTTCCATAAGGCCTATTCCAAATTAAAAAATAGCAACCATATCTCACTCGATATCAGCGAGCTCACCATAAACCTAGCAGACACCACTATACTGATCAGTAAGATATATGACCACAGTATAGAGGACCAAATAGAAAATATTTTTACCGAATTAAGTAAGCACAACCTCTATTACACAAAGGGACACAATGAAACACCTTTTGAAATTTTTATCCCCGTTTTTGAAGAAGACACATTGGAAAGCGATGCCAAATTACAGAATATAGTGTCGGACAATAATGATATTAACGACTATTTTGGTTTTTGGGGAATGTATTATGATTTAACCGAAGAGGCGGTTATTTACGACCTAAGTACCAAACAAATTATCCAAGGGGATATTCAAATACTGAGCGAATAAACATCTATACTTACATCTAACCAAAAAGCAGCATGCATCTTAAGGATTAAGTTGCATACTGCTTTTTAAATAATAATTATTTAATATATATCCGCTAGGCGTTAAATAGGTCCTTTGAATGCATAAGGGTATTTACCTTTTCCTTAACCTTTGCCAATATATCCTCATCCTCAGGATTCGTTAGCACCTCATCTATAAAGTCTACTATAAGCTTCATTTGGTCCTCCTTAAGACCTCTTGTGGTAATGGCAGCTGTACCAAAACGGATTCCTGAAGTAACAAATGGCGATTTATCATCAAATGGAACCATGTTCTTATTAGCAGTTATATCTGCCTTTACCAATGCCTTTTCTGCATCCTTACCTGTAATGTTCTTATTCCTAAGGTCGATAAGCATCATGTGGTTATCTGTTCCTCCAGAGATAATGTTATACCCCTTTTCCATGAAAGCACTGGCCATAGCAGCGGCATTTTTCTTAACCTGAAGCATATAGTGCAAGAAATTATCTGTAAGGGCCTCACCAAACGCAATGGCCTTGGCCGCAATAATGTGCTCCAATGGTCCACCTTGATTACCTGGAAAAACAGCCAAATCCAACAAGGCCGACATTTTTCTTAGGTTACCGTTCTTTAACTTAATCCCAAATGGATTGTCAAAATCCTCTCCCATTAAAATAAGACCTCCTCTTGGTCCGCGTAAGGTTTTGTGGGTAGTGGTGGTTACAATATGACAATGTGGAATGGGATCATTTAAAATTCCTTTTGCTATTAATCCGGCTGGGTGTGATATATCGGCCAACAAAATAGCCCCTACACTGTCAGCAATCTCCCTAAATCTTTTAAAATCCATATCCCTGGAATAGGCAGATGCCCCGGCAATAATCAATTTGGGCTGTTCTTTTGTTGCTATCTCCTGAATTTGATCATAGTCCAAAACCCCTGTTTCCTTATCAACCCCATAAAACACCGGGTTGTATAGACGTCCGGAGAAATTCACGGGAGATCCATGGGTTAAATGCCCTCCATGCGAAAGATCAAAACCCAAGATAGTATCCCCAGGCTTAAGACAGGCGTGATACACTGATGCATTGGCTTGTGATCCCGAATGCGGCTGAACGTTGGCATAAGCTGCTCCAAAAAGTTGCTTGGCCCTATCTATGGCAATTTGTTCTACCTCATCCACTACTTCGCAACCACCGTAATAGCGCTTTCCAGGATACCCTTCTGCATATTTATTGGTCAATACAGATCCGGCAGCCTCCATTACTTGTGGACTGGTGAAATTCTCGGAAGCAATAAGTTCAATTCCATTTAGTTGGCGTTCCTTTTCCGCCTCTATTAGCTCAAAAATTTGATTGTCGCGTTGCATACTGTAAAATTGTATTAAATAAGCCGCAAAAGTACGAATTGCAGAGCGTTAATTGGAAGAAAATAATATATTTGATAAGATAATTTATTAAATAACCTTTAACAAATTAGAAAATGCCAATAAAAACAAATCACCCGGACAAGAAAACTTGGCTACCTGTTCCTGCCAATTCTGATTTTCCCATTCAGAATATTCCTTTTGGGGTATTTCTAACACGGGACGATATCATTACGATTGGTACTAGAATAGGAGACCATGCGATTGATTTGGGGGCATTACACCAATTAGGATATTTTAAGGACATTCCGCTGACCGATGATATATTTCTTCAGGATACCCTAAACGATTTTATTTCGGATGGTAAAAAGACCTGGCGCTTGGTCCGGAACAGAATCAGTGAAATCTTTGACATCAACAATACCGATTTAAAGAATAACCAAGATCATAAAAATATTGTTCTTTTCAAATTGGATGAAATTGAAATGCAACTTCCCGTTCAAATTGGGGACTATACGGATTTCTATTCCAGTAAGGAACACGCCACCAATGTGGGCTCTATGTTCAGGGATCCGGAGAATGCCTTACTCCCCAATTGGCTGCATCTTCCTGTTGCATATCACGGCAGAAGCTCTTCCATTGTCCCCAGTGGCACACCCATTAGAAGACCAATGGGACAAACGCTTCCCAAAGGTGCGGAGCAACCAATATTTGGCCCCTCTAAATTAGTGGATTTTGAATTGGAAATGGCCTTTATCACCACCGATGCCAACGTGTTGGGTGAACCCATTCCTATTGAAGATGCTGAGGATTATATTTTTGGAATGGTGCTTTTTAACGACTGGAGCGCCAGGGATATCCAAAAATGGGAATACGTCCCCTTGGGTCCGTTTTTAGCCAAAAACTTTGCCTCATCAATCTCGCCATGGATTGTTACCCTAGACGCACTGGAACCCTTTAGGATAGAGAGTCCCGAACAAAACCCCAAACCCCTGGCCTACCTTCAACAAACTGGTAAAAAAGGATTTGATATTCATCTGGAAGCCTCCATTACACCTGAGGGAGGTGAAGAAACTACGGTTAGCAAATCCAATTTTAAATATATGTATTGGACCATGGCACAGCAATTGGCACACCATACTATAAATGGTTGTAAGATAAACAGTGGGGATATGATGGGCAGCGGTACAATCTCTGGCCCTACCCCGGACACCTACGGATCTATGTTGGAACTTACTTGGCGCGGCGAAAAACCCATTGTCCTAAAAGACGGATCAACCAGGAAATTTATTGAGGACCACGATACAGTTACCTTAACAGCTTATTGCCATAAGGACAATGTACGTATTGGATTCGGAGAGGTTAAAACCAAATTACTACCCGTTTTTCAGCCAAAAAAGTAGTAAATACAAAATAAAATTGAGGGCTTACGTACGATACCAAGCAGTTTAACGTTTCTTTAATGGATCATTTTTGGCACAGCTATTGAACTATGTCCAAAATACCATAAAATTAAACGTTATGAAAAAAGCACTACTCGCTCCTTTATTACTGTTATTTTTAATCTCCTGTGGTGGAGTAAAAAAAACACAGGAAGCCCTTAATTTAGGTAATTACGGGAATGCAATTAATAAAGCAATAAAAAACCTTTCAGAAAACAAAACCAAGAAATCCAATCAACCCTATGTTTTGCTACTGGAAGAGGCTTTTAAAAAGAATTATGAACGGGAACTTCAACAAATCACCTTTTTAAAGAAAGAAAACAACCCAGCCAATTATGAGGTTATTTTTAACACCTACAGCAATTTAAAATCTATTCAGCAGCGCATAAGGCCTTTATTGCCCCTTAGGGTCATTGAAGAAGGAAGGGATGCCAATTTCGTGTTCAAGAATTACGATGAGGAGATTATCAATTCCAAACGTCAGCTATCGGAGTATCTATACAACAATGCCACAGCCCTATTGGAAAATGGCAGTTATAAGGAAGATTTTAGAAATGCCTTTGAACAATTTAGCTACCTAAATGAATTGAGTCCCAATTACAAGGATACCGCCTTAAAGATTGAAGAGTCGCACAACAAAGGGTTGGATTATGTACAAGTTGTAATGATCAATGATTCTGAACAAATTGTACCCGAACGCTTGGAGCAGGAACTATTAAATTTTAACACCTATGGTCTAAACGACCTTTGGACCGTTTATCATACCAATGCCATAGAAAGCATAAAATACGACTATGCCATGGAGGTGGCTTTCAGGGATATCAAAATTAGCCCCGAGCAGGTAACAGAAAAACAAATCTCCAAAGAAAAACAAATTAAGGATGGCTACAAATACGCCACAAATTCCGACGGTGTGGTCTTAAAAGATAGTTTAGGCAATAAAATAAAAGTAGATAAGTTTAAAACGGTAAAATGTAACTACTATCAATTTACCCAACACAAAATGGTGGAAGTTGTAGGAAACGTAAGTTTTCTAGATTTGGAAAATCAGCAGCAAATTAACACCTACCCCCTAGCCAGTCAGTTTATCTTTAACCATGTCTATGCCAAACACCAGGGAGATAAAAGCGCACTGGAAGACGAGATGGTCCCCCTGCTGGAATTATCTGCCGTTCCCTTCCCCACAAACGAACAAATGGTCTATGATGCCGGGGAAGACCTAAAAGCCAAATTAAAAGGTATAATCAGCAGGCAACGCTTTAATTAAAAGCCAAACAAAAACACGCTTGGCTATCTACAATAGCCATGTTATAACTTTCATTTAGCCTTCAAGTATTTAGTAAGACTTGAAGGCTAAATGTATTTTTGTAGCTCTAGTTGGGTAATGGCCCCATGAGATTCGTGGGCAACTACCTCCCCGTTCTTTATTACCAACAATTGAGGTGATTCATGAACCACTCCAAATTCATCGCTGGTTGCATTGGAAACTGGCCTATAGGCATGTAAATCCAAATAATACAGGTCTAGACTAGTTACTGGAATATCATAACCCTCCTTAAACCTGCTCAGCACCATACTACTTATTCCACAACTGGTAGAATGCTTAAAGATAACCTGAGTCTTGGAGGCAGATTTCTTCTTAATTTCACCCAATTGCTCCACAGAGGTCAATGGAATCCAAGGAACGTGACCGGATTCTTTCCTTTCTTCATTTTTTTCTTTCCCAAATAAGGTTTTAAAAATTCCCATTTCGTATTTTTATTAGTAAGTCGGGCTACTCTCAATAGCTTACACACTGTCTAATTGTCGCTATTTTTACGCTATTAGGCGACATTTTGTCGTGTTAAAAACAATGGTAGGATTGTTGCCCTAAAGACATCAAAAGTAATCAATAACAAGATATAAAAACATATAAAAACAACGATATGAACTTTAATAATTTCACCATAAAATCACAGGAGGCTATTCAACATGCCCAGCAAATTGCCCAAGGCTTGGGACATCAACAGATAGAAAACGAGCACATTTTTAAAGCTATTTCGGAGGTTGAGGAAAATGTATTGCCATTTATCCTAAAAAAATTAAACGTCAATACCTCTATGTTGAAGCAAATTTTGAAAAAGGAATTGGAGAGTTTTCCAAAGGTTTCGGGAGGAGACATAATGTTATCCAGAGAAGCCAACAAAACCTTGACCCAAGCCAGTATTGTTGCTAAAAAAATGGACGATGAATATGTATCCATAGAACACCTAATATTGGCCATTTTTGGCTCCAAAAGCAAAATTGCCCAAATCCTAAAAGATCAAGGGGTAACAGAAAAAGACCTTAAGGCCGCTATTTCGGAACTGAGAAAGGGAGGCAAGGTCACTTCCCAAAGCGCAGAGGATACCTATAATTCCCTAAACAAATATGCCCGTAACCTAAATGAACTGGCAGACAGTGGCAAATTAGACCCCGTTATCGGTAGGGATGAGGAAATTAGAAGGGTGCTACAGATACTGTCTCGTAGAACCAAGAACAATCCCATGCTTGTTGGGGAGCCAGGAGTAGGAAAAACAGCCATTGCCGAAGGTCTCGCCCATAGGATTGTTCAAGGTGACATACCCGAAAACCTTAAAGACAAGGTAATTTACTCCTTGGATATGGGAGCCTTAATTGCAGGCGCCAAATACAAAGGGGAATTTGAAGAACGACTAAAGGCGGTCATCAAAGAAGTAACAACCTCGGACGGTAATATAGTTCTCTTTATAGATGAAATCCACACCCTTGTAGGGGCTGGTGGTGGACAGGGCGCAATGGATGCGGCCAACATTCTAAAACCGGCATTGGCACGTGGTGAATTACGTGCCATAGGCGCCACTACCTTGGATGAATATCAAAAATATTTTGAAAAGGATAAAGCCCTGGAAAGAAGGTTTCAAAAAGTGGTAGTGGACGAACCGGATACGGAAAGTGCTATTTCTATTCTCAGGGGAATCAAGGAAAAGTATGAGGCTCATCACAAAGTGCGCATAAAAGACGAAGCCGTTATAGCCGCGGTGGAATTATCCCAACGTTATATCACCAATAGATTTCTTCCAGACAAGGCAATAGACCTAATGGATGAGGCCGCCTCCAAATTAAGAATGGAGATAAATTCCAAGCCCGAGGAACTGGATGTACTGGATCGAAAAATAATGCAATTGGAGATAGAAATAGAGGCCATAAAAAGGGAGAACGACACTTCCAAGTTAAAAGCTCTAAACGTGGACCTAGCCAATTTAAAAGAAGACCGTAACGAGATCTTTGCAAAATGGGAGAGTGAGAAAACGGTAGTGGACGATATACAAAAGACCAAAAACGATATTGAAAACTATAAGTTGGAAGCCGAACGGGCAGAGCGTAATGGTGACTATGGTAAGGTAGCCGAGATCAGATATGGAAAAATCAAGGAAGCTCAAGAAAAACTAGAGCAGCTGCAAGAGGTACTACAAGAGCAGCAACAAGGAGAGACGTTGATCAAGGAAGAGGTCACCAATGAAGATATTGCCGAAGTAGTGGCCAAGTGGACAGGTATACCTGTTACCAAAATGCTACAGAGCGAGCGGGAAAAATTGCTTAAACTTGAAGATGTACTGCACAAAAGAGTGGTAGGACAGGAAGAAGCCATACAAGCGGTTTCCGATGCCATTCGCAGAAGTAGGGCCGGTTTACAAGACAGCAAAAAACCTATTGGCTCCTTCCTATTCCTAGGTACCACTGGGGTAGGAAAAACAGAACTGGCAAAAACCTTGGCTGCCTACCTCTTTGATGATGAAAATGCCATGACGCGTATTGACATGAGTGAATATCAGGAAAGACATGCGGTGAGCAGATTGGTAGGGGCACCTCCGGGATATGTAGGCTATGATGAAGGAGGCCAATTAACCGAAGCGGTTAGAAGAAGGCCTTATTCCGTGGTTTTACTGGACGAAATAGAAAAAGCACATCCAGATACCTTTAACATTCTATTGCAAGTGCTGGACGAAGGCCGACTAACAGATAACAAGGGCAGGGTTGCCGATTTTAAGAACACGGTGATTATTATGACGAGCAATATGGGTAGCCATATTATTCAGGAGAAGTTTGAAGACAACCCGGACATATACAGTGCTACGGAGGCAGCAAGAGTGGAAGTCCTGGGACTTTTGCGCAAAACCATACGTCCCGAGTTCCTCAATAGAATTGACGACATCATAATGTTTACCCCCCTTAACAGGAAGGATATCAGTAAAATTGTGGTACTACAACTGGCGCAGCTTAAAAAGATGGTGGCCAAACAAAACATTACTATCGATGCTACCGAGGAGGCCATAGCGTATCTGGCCAACAAAGGCTATGATCCGCAATATGGTGCCAGACCAATTAAAAGGGTTATCCAAAAAGAGGTTTTGAACAATATTTCCAAGGAGCTGTTAAGCGGAAGAGTATCGCCTGGTAGTATAGTTCTTATAGACGCATTTGATGATAAGCTGGTATTTAGAAATGAAAGTGAGCTTGCCAGTTAATTCATGTAACATAAAAAGAAAGGGCATCCAATTTGGTTTCGGATGCCTTTTTTTTTATCAACAATATATACCAAGCAGTATAAGATTTTTTTATATTAGCATAAAACTGTAAGAACATGTCTACAAAAGCCGAAAGAACCTCAGCCTATATTATAGAGACCGTTGCCCCTATCTTTAATAAGTTGGGATATGTAGGCACCAGCATGAGCGATCTTACAGAAGCCACCGGTCTTACAAAAGGTGCGCTTTACGGAAATTTTGAAAACAAAGACTCCTTGGCCATGGCGGCCTTTGAATATAACAGTAAAAAACTACTTTCTAAGATAGATGAGGTATTGGATACGGATGGCAACTGCTTACAAAAAATGTTTGTGCTTACCAACTTCTACCGTCACTATGATGCGTTTGTTAAGGAATTAGGAGGCTGCCCTATCTTGAACGTAGGTGTGGACGCCAATCATAACAACTCACAACTATTGGCTGCCACGCGTGAAACCATAAAGAATATAGAAGGTAAAATAGCCCTAGTCTTGGAGAATGGACTCAATAATAATGAAATAAGATTACCCGTATCGCCGCTCCAGTTTGCCAAACAATTGTACACTATGATACAAGGCGCCGTTGCCATGGCAACAATTACCTCCGATAGAAAGTACCTTCTGAACACCATTACCTACTTAGATCAATTGATAATCAGGGAAATAAAGAAGTAAAAATGTTCTTGCCTGGTATTCTTATTGGGTATTACTCTCCAATTACCCTAAAAATCCATGTTTTATCCGTGTATTGGCCATTATACTTACTATCGCGGGCCGCTTCTGCCTCTTGCAGGGTGTCAAACCGTTCCAAGTAAACATAATTATATTTAGTTCTTGGCAAATAGAATGATTTGGCGTTTATTCCTTTCTTTTTCAAACTAGTAAGAAATATATCATGGTACCTACTAGATCCGTACACATTGGCAATTAAATAAAATCCGGCCTTTTCACCCTCAATTTTCTCCGCTTCTTCATAATGTCCTTTAGTCACCGGAAGACCCGCCTCTTTTCTTGCTGCAATCCTATCCAAATCGGCTTGGATCTTATTGGCCCTGGCTACCTCCAATTGTTTTATGGAGTCTAATCTCTTCTGCTCCTTTAACTGCAATGCCTTTTCCAACGCCCGGGCTTCCTGCTCTTCCTTCAATCTTTTTGCCTCGGCCAACTCCTGAGCCAATCGCATTTCCTCCTCCAAGGCCTTTCTGCTCTTCCTTTTTCTACGTTTTTTCTTTTTGGTACTCTTTGTCTTATTTTTCACGGCCAAGGCCTCGGCCTTTGTCAATTCCTCTTTCACTTTAAACTCTTCCTCTGCATCTTCCGTCTCCAATTTAGCAGGTTCCTCCCCCGGCATATCATCTTCCGCATCAAAACCTACTACTTTTTTACGCTCATCCGGTCTTCCCAACGTAAATGCCGCAATAAGCTCAAAACTTGGATCCATATCCTTAAGTTCCGGATCTGTACCGTATTCTATGAGCGCCCCTAGGGATAAGCGCTTAAAGAATCTAGCACCCAATCCTCCAGACACTCCATAAAAACTATTATATCCACCTTGAACCCAAAATTTGTTAGTAGACAACAATGCATTAAAACCAAGCTGGGTATCGGCATATGGCACAGACCGTATATAAAGTAATGGCAATAGATAGGCATCGTCCACTCCAGAAAATAGGGTTAATGGTAAACGATAATCTATTGTTCCCATATATATTTTCTCATCCGACTCCGTAGCTATCTTATTGGTAGAAAAATTATAATCCACAAGATTTTCTGCCGTAAAGCCAATACCAAGTCCGTCTACCGAAAACCGTATCCCCGGGGCAAATTGCATAATAAAGGTATCGGACAGCTCCAATTGTGGCAATACAATATTCGGATCTGGCCGATAGCGATCGTCTGCCAATTCACTATTGAACCCAAAAATATTTAAACCAAGGGCTAATTGCATATTGTCATCAAAATCAAAGGAATAGGCATAATTCAACACAGCCCCTGTATTTAAAAACACACCCGTATTGTTCTGTAAAAACCCTACACCAATGGCCGACTGTGGGCTTAATTTCCTTGAATAATTTAAAAATATAGAGGTTGGGTCACCATCTACCGTCTGCCATTGATATCGGGACCAAAAGGCAAGTGACTGCGGTTGGTTTCTGTCCAACGAAAAAACAGGGTTAAACAAACTGGAATTAAATTCGTTCAAGTTATGCTGCCTTATATCCGTAGGTACAACAACATCCTGAGCATGCGAAAAAAATACTGCAAGCAGAAAAACGTAGATCGTGTTCTTTTTTTCCATACACAAAAGAACAAAAAACTACCTGTACTACATACTTTTTTGATGTAATTTTAGTTACATTATTAGAATAAACCTTTACCCATATCAGAATCCACCATGAAAATAATAAAGCTATTATTAATTCTATCGTTTACATTGGGCATATCGGGCTGCAAAGACGATCCTCAACCCCCGTTAGAAATTACAGAAGACACTATATCAACCTATTACTTCATCAGACATGCAGAAAAAGATAGGAGCGACCCACAGAATGTTGATCCTGAATTAAACCAAGACGGATTGGGACGCGCCATAAGATGGGCCGAAGTATTTGACCCCGTTGATCTGGATGCCATTTATATTACCGATTTTGAGAGAACCGCCATGACTGCTGCCCCAACCTCCATTAAAAAAGAAATCACCCCCCAATACTACGACCCCAAGGTTATGATCATCAACGAATTTAAACGGCAGAATTTAGGGAAGAACGTACTGGTCGTAGGCCATAGCAATACTACTCCAGAATTTGTAAACCAAATGCTGGGCGAAGAGAAATATCCCCAAATGGACGACTATGACAACAGTAGCTTATTTATTGTCAGAATCATAAATGGCAAGGCAACGGACATCCGTTTAAAAATGGATTAGTGCGCTGCCGATACATTAATATGCTCCAGTTCTATTTTGGAAAGCAAATTTAACCTACCAAGTCCGTAAAGGCTATCCACGTTATAAATTGACGTTTTTTCTGGGGAAGCCTCAAAATTTTCATAATCAACAAAGCGAATACCTCCAATATAACGCTCATTATAAGCTGCCCTAAAGCGAATCCCCCCTCCGTTAACATGAAATAAATAAGCTAAATAAGTAGGTTTAAACGTCTCCTTATCAAACCAATAGATATATATATCGTCATAATCATCACCTCCCCCTTTTTGATCAAAGCTTACCTTTACCTTGTAAAACTCCCTGTCCTTGATAGTTGTCTCGCCTAAGAGTTCTTTGTTTACAGCCGCATCGTTTAGCCCATAGGGCAAATTGGCAAAATAATGGACGGAATTCACCGAATTAGCGTATAAGTTAGAGAGTGAATCATTTAAAATCGCCAGACTGTCGTTGACAAAACGCCTAAAATCCCGGTTGGTTCTTACATCCACAACCTCCATACTATCGGTTTTTTTAATCCGTTTTAGTATTCTTTCCCCATCCATCCATTTGGAAGCATAACGCATATCCCTAAACTTAAAGGAGATATCCCTTGTCTTATAACGCTCCCCTCCACTTACTTCTATAGAGCGATCTACAATCTCTTGAACAGAAATGGTTGTATTGGTTTTATCCTTACATGAAAGGACCATTAAAACAACCGATAATGCAAAACTAAATTTCATCTACTAATATGTATTTTATAAAGGGTTGACTGCCCATACTTTTAATACTGACAAACCCGTCAAATTTCATAAGTTTAATCGTAAGCTGCTTTCATTCATTACAAAAAATTATACCAAACCCTTCATTTACCTATAAAATCAAT
>CAXAVP010000073.1:0-17479 GCA_963972175.1 uncultured Arenibacter sp. | reverse complement strand
GGTCTGCCGGACAAGGAGTTACTACCATTGAAGATGTACCAACTGTTTCGGACTTGGTGACCAATTTAAAATCTGAATTTACCACCGCTATACAAAAACAAATAAAAACACTGGATACTTACCCCAAGTAGGACACGTTTGAAGCGATTTTTTAAATTTGAAATTAACCTAATCTGTCTATTAGGTGATTCGCCTTTATCTCACTTTAGAACTTAACTCAAATGAATTCTAAGGCCCATAAACCAATTACGAATTCTTCTGATTGATAAGCTGGCACTTAGGAAAAATCACCCATCTTACACCTACCCCTTCCGCAAAGTTTTAAGTTAAATTAGGTTAAATTTCAATTATATGTCAATAAACCTCACAATATATTGACAATCCCAATTATCATCGCCTACATAATTATCAAATTTACTTTTTTTATTAAAAACGAATCTCTATATTCGTTAACGTTAACGACCCTTCTTGGAGTTAACAAAATCAACTAACAAATTAAAACTCTAATTATGAAAAAAAGAATTAAGGAGCTATTTCAAGTGCAGGGTAGTATTCCTGTATGGAAGAACATCTTCCTGAAAATATCCCTTGTGGCATGCTTGGGTATTTTCAACACATCCTATGCTTTTGAGGATGTTGACCCGCCTTTTCAGAAACAGGTAAGTGGTGTGGTAACCGATACTGAGGACATTCCTCTGGCAGGGGTTAGTGTGGTAATAGTAGGAACTGTTACTGGAACTGTTACGGATTTTGACGGTAAATACAGCATTGCCGCAGAAGAAGGGCAGACATTGGAATTCTCGTATATAGGAATGAGTTCTGAAAGGGTAGTTGTTGGAAGCAGTAGTACCGTCAACGTTACAATGGAAGAGGATTTGCAATCTTTGGACGAAGTAATCATTACTGGATACGGTACACAGAAGAAAGGCGAGGTTACCGCGGCCATCTCCTCGGTAGACGCTGCGGCTATTGAAAAAATAGCAACTTCGAGTAGTATTGACGCCATTAAAGGACAAGTGGCCGGTGTGGATATTCAGGCCGATGGCGGTAGACCTGGTGAAAACTCAACGGTTCGCATCAGGGGTAGACGTTCTATAGGAGCTTCCAATGATCCGCTGTATGTAATTGATGGAATTCCACAGATAAGTGGTACAGAGTCCGTATCAGACATCAACCCACAGGACATTCAATCCATGCAAATATTGAAAGATGCCGCCGCAACGGCCATCTACGGTTCTAGAGGTGCTAATGGGGTCATCTTAATAACCACCAAAAGAGGGCGGGTAGGCAAGACCAAGGTTACCTACAGCAGTCATATAGGTACTACCTCTGCATCCCGATTGGTAGACATGATGAACGGAGAGGAATTTGCCGATTTAAAAAGGGAATCAAGGCGTAGTTCCTGGAACGGCACCATCCCAACCGATGATCAGGTGTTTCTTGATCCCATTGAGTTGGAGTCCATTGAACAAGGTCGTTCTACAGATTGGTTAGACCTGGTATTGGACAACGGGTGGCAGACAAATCACCAGTTCGGGGTAAGTGGCGGTTCGGAAAAGACCACCTTTAATGCTTCCTTAGGCTATTTTAATGAGCAGGGTATTATTAGCAATATGGACTTTGAGCGCTTTACCGGTAGGATTAATTTAGACCATAGGATTAACGACATATTTAAGGTAGGGGTATCTTTCTCCATATCCAACTCCATACAGAACTGGGGTTCCTCCGCGACCATGGGAGAAGCCTTGGCCAACAATCCGTTAGGTATTCCCTATGATGAGGCAGGCGAACTTTTGTTCCTACCTACCAATGACGGTATACGAACCAATCCATTGAACGAACTTGTGGACGGCGCCTATATTGATGAGCGCAAAACCACCAGAATATTTGCCCCGGTTTATCTGGACATCAATATTAATCCCGAATTAAAATGGACCACCACCTTTGGACCGGATATACGTTATAGAAGACGAGGACAGTTTAGGGGAAGTTTAACCAATGATAATAGGGGAGGCCCAGGAGATGCTTCCATTGAGCACAATGACAACTTTGGGTACACCTTGGAGAACTTATTGACCTTCAATAAAGCGGTTACCGATAATCAAAACCTTAAAGTAACCGTGTTGCAGAGTATCCAGAAATCTAGACAGGAAAACTCCTATACGGCAGTAGCCAATATTCCTTATGAATCACAGCAGTTCTATAATATGGGGTCGGCCTCCGTTAAGGGGGATATTTCCTCCGGACTGGTAGAATGGACCTTATCTTCCTTTATGGGTAGGGTGAATTACGACATAGACGGCAAGTATCTGTTCCAAGGTTCCCTTAGGGCAGATGGTTCTTCCAGATTGGCAGAAGAAAACAAATGGAATTATTTCCCAGGATTTTCTGCCGGTTGGAGAATTTCCGAAGAAGATTTTATGATTGATAACAGTACCATTTCCGAGCTTAAGTTAAGGGCATCCTATGGTGAGGTAGGTAACACCTCGGTAGATCCGTATCAAACCGCTGGTAGATTGGAAGGAACTGCCTATGCATACGGAGAATCCACAGCACTTGGCTTTGGTTTAAACGAAATACCCAACTCCGATTTGGGATGGGAGGTATCAAAAACCATCGACATTGGATTAGACTATGGATTATTTAATGGACGAATTAGTGGAGCATTGGACTATTATAGTACCAAGACAACTGATATCCTTTTAAACAGAAGTCTACCTTACACCTCAGGCTATGAGAGTATTCTACAGAATATTGGGGCCACCGCCTCCTCAGGACTCGAATTCAATGTAAATGCCTATATTTTAGACAACCCAGATGGACTTAGTTGGGACGTTGGCTTTAACATAGCCGGATTAAAAGAGGAAATCACAGAGTTGGCACTAAAAGATGAAAATGGAAATTCTATAGATGATGTAGGTAACCAATGGTTCATTGGTCAGCCAATCAATGTATTCTATGATTATGAGAAAATTGGAATCTATCAAACTTCAGAGGAAGCCTTGGCAAATTCTGCAGAAGGTAAGGTGCCTGGAGAAATAAAACTTAAGGACCAAGATGGAGACGGCGTTATAACTCCGGACGATAGGATTATTTTAGGTTCCGACGTACCCGATTTTTATGGAGGTATTACCAACAACTTCTCTTATAAGGGCTTTGATTTTAGCTTCTTCTTCTACTTCCGTCAAGGACAGATGATCAGATCGCGTTTTCACGACAGCAACAACTCCTTGTTTGGAAGATACAACAATTTAGATGTAGACTATTGGACGGTGGACAATCCTACCAATGCCTACCCCAGACCAAACGAAAATCAGGAAAGTGCCAGAAATGCTTCCACCATGTCCTATTTTGATGGTAGTTATATTAAATTAAGGAACGTTAGTCTGGGATATAATTTTCCAAAATCGATTACGGAGAAGTTAAAATTGTCTAATTTAAGACTATATGTTGCAGGGCAGAATTTGTTTTCCATAACGGACTATGACACCTTTGACCCTGAATCCTCAGAAACCGATCAAGAAGATGGTGGACTGTCCTCAAGTACCGTACCCAGCAACAAAATGTTCTCACTGGGATTGAACGTAACTTTCTAATTTGATACAAGTTAATACGTTACACTGTAAAATGTCTAAACAAAATATTATGAAAAGAATAACATATAAAATCTTGGCTTTATCACTGATCGTCTCCATGGTATCATGTGATAAGTTCCTAGAGGAAGAGCTGGTTACCGATGTATCGGCTGCCTCCTATTACACTACTGAAAAAGGTTTCAATGATGCCGTTAACGCAACATACGCCCAATTAAAGCCTTTTTACGGACAAGAAAGAGGTTTTGCCATGACCACCATGGGTTCTGATATCTGGACCAATGGTTCAGATGGTGGACATAAGGTCTTTAACACCTATGATGTAGGTCTAAACAGCGCAGAAAGCTATGTCCGTGATGCCTGGAGAGACTGGTATAAAGGTATTAACCAAGCAAATGCTGTAATTGCCCGTTCTGAAGGATTGGAAATGGATGAAGAAATAAAAAGTGTACGCTTGGCCGAAGTGCGTTTCCTGAGGGCCCTATTTTATTTTGATCTTACCAATACTTATGGTGATGTTCACCTAACCCTAGAGGAAACAGTTGGAATTGAAATTGAAGCCAACCAAACATCAAGGGCCGACATTTACAGTCAGGCTATTGTCCCAGATCTTGAATTTGCTATCGCCAATCTACCAGAAACCCAATCGCCTTATGGACGTGCCACAAAAGCCGCCGCAGAATTCTTATTGGGAAAGGCTTTATTGACCAGGAGCTATACCTCTTGGGCCGAGTCTACGGATGCATCTAGGGCAGAAACCTTGTTTTCCAATGTAATCAACAATTACGGTTTTTCCCTTTTGGACAATTATGCCGACTTATGGGACATTGATAACCAGGAGAATAGCGAAATTGTGTGGAACATCACCAATTCCAAGACACAGGTAGATGACGGAACGGATGGTTTTGGGCACCGTGGGCATTTGTACTTTCTAATGGAATATGATGTACAACGGGGAATGACCCGGGACGTTACCAATGGCCGTCCATGGAAAAGACATCGCCCAACCGACTTCATGCTTACCCTTTGGGACCGTAGTCAGGATATCAGGTACGATGCCTCATTTAAGCATGTTTGGTATGCCAATAAGGATGAACCTGCCACAGAAGCCAGTGCCAGCGAACCAGCTAGGGCTGCACTTTCTATAGGTGACACCGCCATTTACATTCCTGGACCTGGAAAGGATATAGAATGGCCGCAAAGCAGACAGGACACCAAAGCCTACATGACCATCACCAATGATGAATATACGGAGCGATTGTTCCCGTCTATGAACAAATGGATAGACCCTACGCGTCCAGATCGGCAAAAGACCCAAGGACAGCGCGATTTTGTTTTAATGCGATTAGCGGATGCCTATCTTCTTAGAGCAGAAGCCAGATTACAGCAAAGCGATGCCATTGGTGCTGCTGAAGACATCAATGAGGTAAGGGTGCGGGCTGCCGTTCCCGGTATGGAAAGTGCTATGGAAATTACCCCTGCAGAGGTTGATCTAGACTTTTTATTGGACGAAAGGGCAAGGGAGCTGGCAGGAGAAGGACATAGATGGTGGGATTTGGCCAGAACAGGTAAACTTGTTGAAAGAACAAGACTGTACAACCCTGTGGCCGCTCCAAACATTCAAGATTACCACATAGTTAGGCCTATACCCCAAGATCAAATTGATAGGACCTTGGGTGGATACCCTCAAAATGATGGCTATCCACAATAGTCCATATTCATAGAATACTAAATTTTAAAGGCCTCGACTTAATTTAAAGTCGAGGCCTTTTTCATTTGGAACAACAACTATTTAAGTAAAAGATAAGACTGTTTAAAGTGTGGTGAGCAGTTAGAAAAAGCTATAAGGCTTGACAGTTTTCCTTAACGATGATTTCCACGGGGATATCTAAATTGAGATCAGAGGAATCATCCTCCGTTAGGTACTTAAACATACTCTTAATTGCTGTGTACCCCTGAAATTCCGGTTTCTGATTGATCAGGAAATGAATTTCATCATTCCTAAGACATTCCAAGTTCTCCTTATGTAGGTCAAAGCCAACCACAGAGACATTGGATACCTTATGCACCTCAAGAATCTTAGGAATAAGATAAGATCGGGCATTGGTTACAAATATCCCTTTTGGCCGCTTGTCCTTAAACCACTTTTCCAATTCGTCGTTTATTCCCAACGGCCCACCAATAGGGTGGTTTATGGTTATAATGGTTGTAGGGCTATCCTTAAAATTAGTCTTAAAAAACTCCCTAAAACCGTTTTCCCGTTGCTCGTTGTTAACGTGCATTCCCCTATCGGTAATAATATTGAAAACAAAATACAAGCCCTCTTCCCCCACAAGGCCGTGCAGGAGTCTTCCAGCAACCCTACCCGCATCATAAGAGTTCTGCCGAATAAAATAAGCGGGGTGATCCAATGCAATCTCTGTATCCAAAAACAGTACGGGAATCTTGTTTTTCCTGGCATTTCCCAACAGACTGTTACTTTCCTCCTTAAAAAACGGAACGGTAATAATGCCATCAATATCTTTTTCCAAGACCAATTTGGCTTGTTTTTCAAAACAATTTGGTCCAGCAAAATAGAAGTAAGTAACCAATATACCCAAGTCGCTCAGTTCCTCTACCGCATCATCTATTCCTTTTTTGGGAACCTCCCAATAGCTCCAATTGCTAGTGGCCTCAGGTATCAAAACCGCTATTTTGACCTTTTTTCTTGCTGCCAAGTTCAGCCTACTGGCCACGGCATTTTTTTTATAGCCAGTTTCCTTTATTATGGCTAGAATTTTTTCGCGTGTAGTTTTGGAAACACCGGGCCTGTCATGCAATACCCTGTCCACGGTGCCAATAGACACCTTGGCCAGTTTGGCTATCTGTTTTATTCCTATAAGCTCATTCATATCAGGTCTTCCCTATATTTTCCAATAACTGATCACATCAAAAGGCGGCAAAATTACGATTAAGCAATGATACTATAGCGCTGCCAATCGTATTTTTCTGAATTGTATCTCCATTTCCCTGTTTCGGTGCAATTGAATGCCCACCGGACCTTCTAGATTGGCATTCGGCATAGTGTAGTTCATTACTTCCTCTCCGTTTAACCAAACGGTATAGGAGTTTCCTATGGCTCGTGCCGTTATGGTATTCCATCCTTTTAAACGAAGTAATTTTTTTACGTTACTGGCTTCTACGGGGTAACCCGAACCAGGCACATAGGGAGACCCGGTCATATCCCGCTTTAAAGATCCGGATATACCTATTTGTATCTGTGGGTTCTTCTTATCATCGCCCCTCATAAATATTCCCGAATCTATATTTCCGTCTATAAGCTTAAAATCCAGTTGTACTATAAAGTCCTTATACGTTTCTTGGGTCCATAAAATGGAACCTTTCTTTTCCGCGTCATTTTTGGCTGTAATCTTACCTTTCTTTATAGACCATTCGTTGCCATCGGGCACCTTCCAATTCTCCCACGTTTTTCCATTAAAAATAGAATTCAATTTGGTTTGCTCGTATCCTTGGGCTACACAACTAGTACCAATAAACAACAGAATGGACAACAAAGAAATACATCTCATATTAGCTTATATTAGTTTTTAGCAAAATCAGAAAAATAGTTTTCAAACGCATTTTTATCCAAAGGATCGCCACTATGTACCAATACGGCATATTTAAAAGTAACCGTTTCCCCTTTGGCCAAGGAAAAGTTCAATTTCTCCTTCCCGTCCGAAAACACTTCCTGTCCCAATGGATTGGCTGCAAACAGACCATAACCACGGGCATGCCAATAGGTAGGATAGCCTACGTTTTTGGGATGATCCATTATGGTCACCGAAACTGGTTCCTGGTCTACTTCACCATATAATGTTGTCCATTTGGCACGGGTGCCCCAAGCATCTTCACCTGTTTTTCCCTCACTTGTTAAATAATCACCCTTGACACCTTCATTGTTCAAGGCTTTAACCTCTGTAGGAATACCGTTAGCATCCGTAAAGATAGATGGCTTGTCTGAAGGTAGCTCCAGTCCCCTAGTTACCCGAATGGCTATCATCCCCTCTTTATTATCCTTAAATGAAACGTCCTCCAAGGCTTTTAGAGTGGTATTCCTAATAATTTTTCTCATAGATCCTTCCTGACCAAAGCTAAAGGTGGTGGTCTCTTCCAGTAGGGTATTATTGTCTGGACCATTCCAGTTTGCCTTTATGGTAAGGGTACCCTCTTCTTCATTGGTATCCAGAATTTCCTGATGCTCAATAGTACCAAACTTATGCTTTTCCTCCTCTGGAATGGCATAAGAATTATTCCAAAAATCCAATCCGTTGACATCGCCATAATTAAACCAAATACCAACATGATGGGGATGGTCTACCCTTTCACCGGGCGTTGGTTCCAAGGGAAAACCCCTTGTTATTTTTTTCCCGCTATTGGTAATAACCGGATAGAGCACAGGTTTAGGGGTAGTACCGTCATATAAATAACTGGTAAACAACGTACCATCCAAAAGCACATCTACCTTTTGGTTTTCTTCATCGTTTGTAAAGCTTATGGCATTCGACTTAGGCTCGGCAGTGGCAACTACGTCCTTTTTTGCCTTCTCCTTACAAGAGCAAAGTACTACAAGAACAAGAATAAAACTGGATTTAATTTTAGACATATGGAAAACAATTTAAGTGGTTAGTATTTAAAAACAGTATTCCCTGCCAGAACATCCTGTGCCTTTTCATCAAAGGTAGATTTAAGTCCGGTCCTTAGGGCTGCGGTTGTCATTATATTGGCTATGGAATGATTATATGCCGCATCAATAGGTCCATTGGTTTCCTTTCTACTCCTTACACATTCCATCCAGTTCAACATATGTAATGAAGTCATATTATCGGCACCTGTATTGGCTGAAGTAACCACCTTGGTGGCCGACTCCGAAAGATCAAATTCCTCCAATTGATTGGCCTGCATTCCCATTTTATTGGCATGGGAGGCCTTTAAGCCTCCATTGGGACTTACCTTGTTGGTGTCCAAATTTAATTCGCCTCCATTGGAATAGTAAATTTCCTTAGTACCCCCTGCAGAATTGGTAAATCTGGATGAATACACTACCTGAAAACCTTTGGAAAGATCATCCAATGGACCATAGTCGAACACCGCGGTCATGGTATCGTAATTCTTTCTGCCGTCTTTCCAGAGGTATATTCCACCGTTGGCCGCTACACTTCTGGGGTGGTTTAAGCCCGTAAACCAATGTACGGTATCAATTTGATGGGACATCCATTGCCCGGGAATACCTGAGGAAAAAGGCCAAAACAACCTGTATTCCAAATATTTGCGGGGATCCCAAGCTTCATAAGGCCTATTCATTAAATACCGTTTCCAATCGGTGTCGGACTCCTTTATTTGCCTGGTCAATTCTGGTAAGCGCCACCTATCAGGTTGGTTTACGTTCCAACTCATTTCAACCATTACAATATCTCCGAATTTCCCGGATTTTATATATTCGTTGGCCGCGTGATAATTCTTGCCACTACGCCTCTGTGAACCAATCTGAAAAACAATCCCGGATTCCTCCACAGCTTTTTTGCCCACTCTGGCATCTTCCATTGTTTCGGCAAAGGGTTTTTCTACATACACATCTTTCCTGGCATTGGCCGCCTGAACAGTATGAAGGGCATGTTGAAAATCGGGAGTGGAAATGATAACCGCATCAATTTTATTTTCCTCGTACATTTCATCGTGATTCCTCCAGGCCTTCACCTTGTTCCCGGTTTTGTCCTTTAAGAAAGCAGCCCCTTCGTCCCGTCGCCTGTTCCAGATATCGGAAACTCCTACAATTTCAAAATTCTGTTTCTTATGATGACCTAGGAACGCAGGTATCAAGGCCCCTTTGGCCCTATTGGAAAAGCCGGCTATACCTACCCTTACCCTGTCATTGGCACCCAGGATCCGTCCATAACTCTTGGCGCTCATCGTATGCATGCCCAGTGCAATTCCTCCGCTTGCCAAGGCCGTATTCTTGATAAATATTCTACGTCCCTTACTCATAATATGTTCTTTTAATTAATACAATTTAAAACTCACGCACTTTGATACTTCTAAAAAATACCTGATCACCGTGGTCTTGTAGTAGTATCCTTCCTTCTGGAATAACGCCAAAGTCCTTCCATTTTTCGTATTTACTTTTTTCCACCAAAGCTTTAAAAGCTTGACTCCAACGATCATACTCCACTACTTTTACATTGTTTAACCAATGTTCTACATGACCGTCTTTTACCACAATTCTAGCGTTGTTCCACTTTCCTATTCCATTAAAATTCTTTCCTCTGGAATTTTCAAAGTTTTCAGCTCTAATAAGATCGTATAATGAACCAACGGTCCTATTTCCATTTTTACCTTTCTTGGCATCGGGGTGTTTTTTATCGTCCAAAATTTGAAACTCCAAACCAATGGCTGAGCCCGCACCTTTATTTAGACTAGGGTCTACAAAATACTTGATTCCGCTATTACCCCCTTCGGTCAATTTAAAATCCACACTTAGCTCAAAATCACTGAAGGCCTGGGTAGTAACTATATCGCCACCATTGGTAGATTCCCCGCCATCTGATGCGGATACACTTAGTATACCATCTTCTATTTTCCATCCCTTTTGTGGAAAGCCATCCAATTTGGCCCCGCGCCATCCGTTGGTGGTCTTTCCATCCCATAACAATCGCCAGCCCTTCCTAATCTCATTCGGCGTCAATTCATTTTGAAGATAACTTATCTCAGGGGCATGATCGGCCACCCTATTTCGCTCCTTTTCTAAATCGGAGGTTTTTATTCTAATATTTTTCCATTTAACAATTTTACCCTCCAAGGCCTCATCGTGGATAGAGTGTACCTGAAAAGCTATAAAACCTTCAGCGGTAAGGTCATCAACCAAATTAGCACATTGAACCCCATTAATATAGGTTCTAATGGTATTTCCAATAGCCTCTATCCTGTAGTGGTTCCATTCCCCCGGTTTAAAGGCATTTCTACCTTCTTCATTTCTGGACAATGGGTATAACCAACCCCTACGGGCCTCATCATAAATACCTCCGGCCCACTTCCTGTCACTGGTCTCAATCTCACACTGATAGCCGTGAACCCTTCCATCCCTATACGATGGTAGACTTAAACTCCTAAACTGAACACCTGAATTCAATCCGTTCTCCACATATACTTCAAACTCCAAAATAAAATCACCGTACTTTTTTTTGGTGGCCATAAAACTGTTGGGGGTATTTAATCGGGAAGTACCGACCATTTCCCCGTTTTCAACTTTATACTTGGCATTACCGTTCAATTGCTCAAAATTGGAAAAGTCTTTTCCGTTAAAAAGCATTTCCCAACCGTCTTGGGCGAATGATGAAGAAATAGTTCCACATAGAAGTAATGTCAGAAACCATTTTGTTGATTTGATAAATCCCATAATTTAATATACTAATTATTTTTCGTTAACGTTAACGAAAGTAAAAAAATATCTTGAAACCCCAAGCAAAATATTGACATTTTAACAACTCTTCACTACAATATCCATATATATTCTACTGAAAATTAAAATACAATGACAAATTAGGAATAAATCCTCCTATTCCTTTTACTTTAAACATTAGCATGACCGTTCCTTTTGTATTCTAAATATCCTATCTTAGTACAATAATGCCAGAAGATGTTTGCGCATCCCTTTTTTACTGTTGCCCATGCCCATAATTCCATCGCTATACCGCCCTCCTATCCTCTTTAGGAACGCCCATGTTGCAACGATATATTCTGGGGTGCTCAGAAAGGTAAACGGACTACTGCAGCAACGGGAAAGGTTAGAATTGGAGGATGGTGATTTTTTGGATCTGGATTGGACTTTTTCTACGACCCCATCCACTAAGGCAGCTATACTTATACATGGCCTTGAAGGCAATGCCCAACGCCCTTATATAACCGGAAGCGCAAAGCAGTTTATTGCCCATGACATAGATGTATGTGCCATAAACCTCAGAGGGTGCAGTGGGGAAACCAATAGACTTTTTAGATCTTATCATTCTGGTGCTACTGAGGATCTGGAAGCCGTAATAAACCATATTCTAACGGAAAAAAGCTATAGCCATATCTATATAAAGGGCTTTAGCCTAGGCGGCAATTTAATTCTAAAATACTTGGGTGAAGCAAGGTCGGTTCCCAAACAGATTAAAGCTGCAGTCGCCATTTCTGTTCCCTGCAGCCTCCACAGTTCCCTATTGGAACTCTTAAAACCAAAGAACATTATGTACTCACAGCGTTTTAAGAAACATTTGAAGGAAAAGCTCAGATTAAAACAGCTGCTTTTCCCAACAAGGATAACAGATAAGGATATAGCCAATATTAATACCTTAAAGGATTTTGATGACATCTATACCAGCAAGGCACACGGATTTAAAGACGCTCTTGACTATTATCAAAAATGTAGTTCCCTGCAGTTTTTAACCAGTATCAACATACCTACCCTTATTATAAATGCAAAAAATGATTCCTTTTTAGGGGAGCAGTGTTACCCCTTTAAAGAAGCCCAATTGAACAAGGCCATCCATGTCGAATTTCCAAGCTACGGTGGCCACGTTGGATTTTATGGTCATAAAAATATAACATATACCGAAAAAAGAGCATTAAAATTCATTGAAGAACTCCATTAAAATAATCTATTTGCTATATTAGTACCGTAATAAAAAAAAACGATGAAAAAAGTACTTATCCCTTTAGCCCTGGCTGGATTGATTATTGGCTGTGGCGAGAAAAAAGAAGAAAAGAAAGATGGTTTTGAAATGAACCGCACCAAAAAGGAAGTGAAGGCAGAACCAGTAAGTGAAGGAGTTCCTGTGGATATGGACAATAAAGGTGTTGGCCCTATTAAATCCGTGACCTTTGCAGATGAAATAGATACTGAACTGGCTGCTAAAGGTCAAAAAACGTTCAGCGCTATTTGTGTTGCCTGTCATATGGCCGAACAACGCTTGATAGGACCTGCTTTAAAGGGCGTTTTTGAAAGAAGAAGTCCAGAGTGGGTAATGAATATGATCTTAAACCCAGATGGCATGCTAAAGGAGGATCCTATTGCAAAAGCGTTGCTTAAAGAATATAACAACGCCATAATGCTTAATCAAAATCTTTCTGAGGAAGATGCGCGAGCGGTAGCCGAATATTTACGCACCCTATAAAAGAGCGGCCCTTTAACATAAATCTATAAAGCGTATATACCAACCATATAGTTGTTATATACGCTTTTTTAATACCCAGTTTTCTACGGCAAACAATTACTCCCCTATAAACCGCTCCTTCCTCTGCCAAATAGGGACGACCTAACATAAATAAACAGCTGCCATATAGTAGCAATTCTCTCCTATATTAAAAGCCCTAGAAGCAGCCTCTATGTTCACAAAGGTACATAACTCCTTATATCAATTCAAGCAGGGATTTCCAACCTATTCCTTTCCTAACTTATATAAGATGGATCATTACTATAGAGAAGCCTGAATAATATCATAAGCCCCAAGGCACTTTAGTGTAGTCCATTTTACAGCGCTTGTGCCAAATAAACACTTTGTATAACAACTATTCCCCTTAGCCCAAATGTGCTTTAAGGTTACGTTTTCCAACTGAGGCTCAGGTTTACTGGTGCCTATTTATTGAGCATTACCCTATAAGTTGGGTCTTCAATAATATTTACTTCAATAACACTTTCGGCGTTGGTCAATAGCTTTAAACAGTCTGGACTTAGATATCGCAGGTGCAATGTTTTACCTTCGTTCTGATATCTAGCTGTGATTTTATTCAAGGCATCTATGGCCGACATGTCTACCACCTTGCTCTCCTTAAAATCTATTACCACTTCATCCGGGTCGTTTTCCACATCAAACTTTTCAATAAAGGTAGTTGTGGATCCAAAGAAAAGTGGGCCGTATATTTCATAATGTTTAACTCCGTTTTCATCAATATGCTTCCTTGCCCTAATACGTTTGGCACTTTCCCAAGCAAAAACCAAGGATGAAACAATAACGCCAATCAATACCGCTAGAGCCAGATTGTGCAGCACAACGGTGACTACCGCAACCAATATCAAAACAAAGATATCGTGTTTTGGCATCTTGTTGATTACCCTAAAACTAACCCATTCAAAGGTTCCTATGGCCACAACCATCATTACCCCTACCAAAGCAGCCATCGGTATTTGTTCAATAACGGGCCCTCCAACCAAAATAATAAGCAAAATAGTCATTGCACCTATTATGGCCGATAGTCGAGCTCTTGCTCCCGAACCAACATTTACCAATGTTTGGGCTACCATGGCACATCCTCCCATACCACCAAAGAATCCGTTGGCAATATTCGCAATACCCTGTGCAGCGGCTTCCCTATTGGATTGACCTCTGGTTCTGGTAATTTCATCTACCATATTCAGGGTTAAAAGAGTCTCTATAAGTCCCACACCCGCCATTACCAATGAATATGGAAAAATAACTTTAAGGGTACCCCAAAAAGTATCCCATCCAAAAGGAACATCAGGAATATGAAATGAGGGCAAAGAACCACTTACAGAAGCAATGTCCAATACCTTCTTGGTGTCTATATTAAAGAAATAAACTATTCCAAATACAACCAATATGGCCACCAAGGAAGCTGGTAATGCCTTGGTTATTTTAGGAAATAAAGCCACGATAGCAATGGTTAAAAGGGTAAGTCCTGCCATTATATATAGCGCAGGGCCTTGCATCCACACATCAGCACCGTTATCCGAAATCTTAAATTGGGCAACCTGGGCCATAAAAATAATTACTGCCAGTCCATTTAAAAAACCGTACATCACCGGTTGTGGAATAAGGCGAACAAATTTTCCCAACTTAAAGATACCTACCAAAAATTGTAGCACTCCGGCCAGAGCAACAGCTGCAAATAGATATTCCACACCATGGGACGAGGCCAAGGCAATTAAAACCACAACCGTAGCTCCTGCACCACCAGAAACCATTCCTGGTCTTCCTCCTAAAATAGCTGTAACAATCCCCATCAGGAAGGCGGCGTAAAGTCCCGTTAAAGGTGATAACCCAGCTAAAATGGCAAAAGATAGCGACTCTGGGATCATAGTCATGGCTACCGTAAGCCCAGCTAGAACTTCATTCTTGTAGTTTATTTTTTGTTTAAAATCAAACAGATTTAAATACTTCTTCACGTCTTGGATTTAAGGCGGCAAAAGTAGTGGATTTTCTTGTTTTTATGGCTATGATATACGTAAATGTGATATATACAACAAATTACCACACGAAAAACCCGCTAAATCTATTTGAGCGGATCAAAAACAAAGTGGGGATGAGATACATCATTTCTACAATTAAGCCGTTACTTCCAACCCTGACATTACCGCCAATAACCAAAAAAAAACCGCCCCAGACAGTCAGTCTGAGGCGGCCTTTAACTAATTAACCAACCAAAAACATTTTTTATTGTGCATCGGGATTGCTCCCATATAAACATTATTTTTATTTCTGTGCTACACCCTTTATAAGCCTTTCTGCCAGTATCTATTGGACCATTCATAGGATACTCCATGACAAATAGTCCAAATAGCCATTTCCATAAAGACGAAGAACTATCCAACACTCAAATGGACCAGCTTCATTGTACTATCAATATTAACGCACAACATTACGTAATCATTGTCCTACAAATTACAATCCGGTGTTAAAGTTTTGAGCATTTTATCGTTTATTATAACCTATACCTGTTGCCCCCATCACATAGCCATATAATTTCCTGTTTTAATACAATGTGCGAGCAAATGAAAACATACATTATTTTCTTTTCATTGTACCTCCTTAAAAAAGATCCATGACCATAATTATTGCCGTTCCCTCTCCACTTTTCAAAGAATCACATTCCTATATTGGATATTCACTGTTTTAAAGGAAATACTGGGCATTACTATAATTGTTTACTCAACCTGTTTTTAAATAAAAAAGCAACCTGAGTTTTTACTATAAATACCAACCTCTTCACGGCAAGACCTTGTGCCCTGGTTTTGAATCTCCGAAAAACAATCCTACATTGCCAAGGATTTTAGAAATCTATGTACCAATCCGTAATAACGAAGCATAATATTTAGGATCCCATTGTACATTGGAAGGAGAAATAGAAAGTTTAAACATGAAAAACAATGTAAAATTTGCCGTGTTGGGTGGAGGCAGTTGGGCAACTGCGATTGTAAAGATGATGACAGAGAATGCCGACATCGTAAATTGGTATATGCGAAATACCGATGCCATAGACCACATAAAGAAGCAAAGGCACAATCCCAATTACCTAAGTTCTGTAGAGTTTCACACAGAACAACTTAACCTAACAAATAATATAAACGAGGCCGTTACCGCAGCGGATGTACTTATTTTTGCAATACCCTCCGCTTTTTTGGAAGGTGAATTAAAACAATTAACTGTTGACATAAAGGATAAAATCATTTTTTCGGCCATAAAGGGAATTGTTCCGGAATCTGGTTTGATAGTAGGCGAACATTTTCATGATAACTACAATATACCCTTCAAGAATATTGGGGTTATCACAGGCCCCTGCCATGCCGAAGAAGTTGCCTTGGAACGTCTGTCCTATTTAACCATCGCCTGTGCGGATATGGAAAAGGCAGAATTGGTAGCCAAACACCTTAGAAGCGACTATATCAAAACCAAAATTTCCGATGATATTATTGGTACGGAATATGCCGCCATGCTGAAGAACATTTATGCAATTGCCGCTGGTATAGCCCATGGACTTGGATATGGAGACAACTTTCAATCTGTTCTGATGAGCAATTCCATCAGGGAGATGAAGCGCTTTATAAAGCATGTACACCGTATGAAGCGCAATATTAACGACTCTGCCTATTTGGGGGATTTATTGGTAACCGGATACTCCGTTTTTAGCCGAAACCGCATGTTTGGCAATATGATAGGTAAAGGATATACCGTGAAAAGCGCCATGATGGAAATGAAAATGGTTGCTGAAGGCTATTACGCCACCAAAAGTGCCCATATTATAATTTCCAAACTCAATAAAAAATCCAAAACACCAATCCTGAAAGCCGTTTATGCCGTGTTGTACGAACATAAAAACCCTAAAAAAGTATTCAAGGCATTGACCGAAAAATTGGATTAGCAGTAAGCCACAGTCTGCCTAGCTACAAATCCATTAAGTCTCAAGAATAAAGGGTCTTACACCCTATCCATGGAAAAATTGGAGTGTTCCTCCATTTCGGATTCAAGTATGTCCCTGTAAGTGTCTACGGCCGCCTGATCCAATTCATATATGGTCCGGAACATTTCCAATACCGGATCCATCAACTTACGGATACTGTCGATATCAAAATAAAGCCTTCCCGTTCTCCTAATAAAAAAATCCATAGGGGTCTGCACCATTTCATGGTCAATGCAAAACTGCAATTCTGCCTTTGCCAAACCTATTTGATGGTCTTCATCTTTTTGTTTTGCATACAACTCTAAAATGGTCTCGGTCTGTTTTCCATAATTGGTTACCAAGTACCAGGCATCGTATTTGGAAAAACCATTGGCGGACAACCTCCCATGCACCTCTGCTATATATTTTTTTACACCCTTGTACTTCTTAAACTCATTGCCACAAAGTGGTATTTGATCTGTAACACATGGTTTTACCTCAATTTCATGATCCTCCTCCATTCTTTTGGCAACTCTATTCACCACCCGCTCTGCCATTTTACGATAACCGGTCAGTTTTCCTCCTGCAATACTAATAAGTCCGGTATCAGAGGTGAAAATTTCATCCTTTCTGGATAATTCGGAGGCCGACTTCCCCTCTTCATGGATAAGTGGACGTAAACCTGCCCAAGACGAAAT
>CAXAVP010000072.1:0-17510 GCA_963972175.1 uncultured Arenibacter sp. | reverse complement strand
AGGACCCTCTCCTTAAAAGGGAGATGCTCTACCAACTGAGCTACCAGGTCATAATGTGTAACAGGCAATGCCCTGTTTGCGGGTGCAAATATAAAATCATTTGTTTGTTTTACAAGGGCTTTTTTGCATTTTTTTATTTTTTTTTGAAATACGCCCAAATTAGACCATTTTTACAAAAAAAAATAAAGAGGTGAAAATTGTTTTGGTAGGGTATATGGGTAGTGGTAAAAGCACTATAGGAAGATTGTTGGCTAAGGATTTGAAGTCTAGTTTTTTAGACTTGGATGAGGTTATTGAGAAAAGGCTGGGTGACACTATTTCCAATGTGTTTAAGACCAAAGGGGAACTCTTTTTTAGAAAAAAAGAGCACGAATATTTAAATACTGTTTTAATGGACCAAAGTCAGTTTGTTTTGTCTACCGGAGGGGGCACTCCCTGTTATTCGGGAAATATGGAGACAATGTTAAACTTGGCAGATCATGTAATTTATCTAAAACTAAGCATTCCTGGGTTGGTAAAAAGACTTTTGAAGGAAAAGGAGCATAGGCCATTGATCAAAGACATAGATAACAAAGAGCTGCCAGAATTTATAGGAAAGCATTTGTTTGAACGCAATAACTTCTACCTAAAGGCCAGTAAGGTTATTGAGTGTGATAATAAGGATCCCAATACAATTGTAGAGGAAATAAAGGAATTACTCCGTTAGGTAAACAGAATCATTTTTGGATTCAAATGTAACCTTAATGTGTTCTCTTAAAGAGGTGGAAAGGGAAATTCCTTTGTAATCTGCCTTGACCGGGTATTTTTTGTGGTTCCTGTTCACCAATACGGCAGTTTTAAGTTGTTTAAGGGGTACCCGGAGAAAATGATGTACTCCGTATATAAGGGTAGTTCCGGAATTTAAAACATCATCAACCAAGACAACAGACTTGTTGGTATAATCAGATTCTGGGAGGGAGGTACTTACACCACTGGATAGGGGATTGGATTTATCCATAGAAACCTTGCATAAAATAACCTCGGCTTCGGTAATTTTTTTAAGTACGGACTGGATTTTCTTTGCAAAATTCAACCCTCCACTTTCAATACCGGCGATGATAATCTCTGCTTCGTCTACATTAGCCTCATAGATCTGGTAGGCAATGCGCTTTATTTTATGCTGAATTTCCTCATGGGAAAGAATTCTGTTGGACATAGTGGTTCTTATTTAGGTTCAAATATAAAAAAGAGTTCTTTACCAGCTCTGGGTTTTATGGAATTGTAAGCAGTTTTAAGTA
Source organism: uncultured Arenibacter sp. (assembly GCA_963972175.1). GTDB lineage: Bacteria > Bacteroidota > Bacteroidia > Flavobacteriales > Flavobacteriaceae > Arenibacter. The sequence goes on along the minus strand of CAXAVP010000072.1, from coordinate 16,233 downwards.
GCTTTAAGTTAAAGTGTTTTTCAAAAAGGTCTGTGTATTCTGCCAGACTGCCCCCAAAAGGAGGCCCTGATTTGGATAATGGGAAATTAAAAAGTAGGCCTGCCAATTTACCATTCGCTTTAAGTAGATTTTTCATTTTTAGGACATATTTTGATCTTAATTGCGGATTAAGGGCACAGAAAAAGGTTTGTTCCAAAATTAGGTCAAAATCACCTATATCTAAATCGAAAAAGTCGCCCTCCAATAATTTTTCCTCGGGAAAGTTTGGCAGCTTGGCCCTTATCGCTTCTAAAGGAGGTCTGGCAATATCTATGATGTAGGTATTGGTGAAACCCTTTTCTGTCAAATACATCAGTTCGTAGGCATTACCGGCACCTGGGATCAAGATCTTTATACTCTTATCTGTCAATTGATCAATATAATCTTTTATAGGAGGTGAAACATAACCAATGTCCCAACCCATATCGCCCTGTTCGTATTTGTTTTCCCAAAATTCCCTATTCAGTTTCTTCATCTAAGTAATCGTCTATGTCCCTTCGGTCTTTTTTTGTAGGTCTTCCAGTGCCTTTTTTTCTGTAATAATCTTTGGAAAATTTCAAGAGCTCGTTATGCTCAAAAGCTTCTTTTGGGGTAGTGTCTTTCCTATATATATCCACTAATTTGGCACCCACCCTGCTTTCTGGAATGTCCAATACTGTAAATTCATAATTAATCTGGTTCTTTCTTACAATTACCTTGTCCACGGGGTATACTTCCCTAGATGGTTTTACTACCTGCCCATTAATTCTTACGTGGCCCTTTTTACAGGCCTCTGTCGCTATATTTCTGGTTTTAAAATAGCGTGTGCTCCATAAGTATTTGTCTATTCGCATAAACTATTGAAATTCTTTGTTAACGTCTTCTACAAAAATAGTTGAAAATTGTATCTTGCGGCCTTTAAATAAGAAATCTATGGAACTGTTATGGTTAAAGCAATCAGCCTCCACTTAAGGAAAGATTGTTTTAATGATCAAAAGTTTTATAGGAGGATTAAAGGATAATAATACGATACAGATGAATATAAAAGGAAGTGTTTTACTAGGTTTAATTTTTGTGGCTATCTGGTCTTGTAAGAAAGATGATGATAATGATATTGAAATAGTGCCACCAAGATTGCTAAGCGAGGTTACCGTTGAGGACGATGCTGAGATTCAAGCTTATTTAAAAACACACTTTTATAACTACGAAGATTTTGAAGAACCTATTGCGGAAGGTTTTGATTTAAGGATAAAGATTGATACCATAGCGGGCGAAAATGCAGATAAAAGATCCCTTTTTGAGGATGCCAAGAAAGAGGTGATATATCTATCTTCCAGTGACTTGGGCTTGGATGCAGAGGAAGTAGATGTGCCCCATACCTTGTATTATGTTGTTGCCAGGGAGGGGATTGGTGAAAATCCAACGGCTGTAGATTCTGTATACCTTAAGTATCAAGGTACACGATTGGACGGAGGAGTGTTTGATAGTAGACTAGGTTCTCCGGTTTGGTTTGATATGCAGGGCTCAGGTGTATCGGGCAATTCTGGAGTGATAACAGGATTTAAAAGGGGGATGCCAAAATTTAAAGCTGGTGGAGAGGTTGTAGAGAATGAAGATGGTACCTTTAGCGTTAATGGTAGTGGGGTAGGTTTAATATTTATGCCATCAGGAATCGCTTATTTTAGCGGTAGTGCACCGGGGCAGACCTATGCACCATTAATATTTGAAGTAAACCTTTTGGCTATCAATACCACAGATCATGATAGGGACGGTGTAGATACTATATTGGAGGATTTGGATAAGGACGGTAATCTTTTTAATGATGATACCGATGAAGATGGTGTCCCAAATTATCTGGATACGGATGATGATGGGGATGGGATCCTTACCGAAGACGAATTGGGAGATGCCAATAATGATGGGGTTCCTGATTATCTGGACGAAAATATTTGAAGTTGAAAAACTAGGTCTTTAAATAAAAAATGCCCCTGCAACTGCGGGGGCATTTTTTGTGTCGGTCAAAATGATTTTTATAGCTTCAAGGAGGCACTCAAAATCAATTGATCAGGTCTTGTGTCGATGCGGTCGTTGGAAAAAGCGCCTTCCACAACAGTAACCTCATTTTCACTAAAACCTCTCTCGTATCGTAAATCGATTCCGAATTTGCCAAATGAGATTCCAGCACCAATATTAAGGCCTACGGTAAAATCATTTTCAACATCCCCTATGGTGATGCCGTCATAATCCGTGTCCAAAATGTACTGAAATGCAGGTCCTGCAAAAACCTTAAGTGGGCCAATAACATTGATACCCAATAGAACTGGAAGATCTAGTTTGCTCATGTCCAAACTATTGTTCTCGTAGTCCGATTTTGTTTTGGTATATATTAATTCCGGGCGTAAATATATCTTTTCCCCTACCTGACCGAAGATTCCCAAATGGTAACCTACATTGCCTTTGGGGTCCTTGTAGGCTTGTTCGGTAGATTCAAAATAATCACCGGTTCCACCATAATTTAGTCCACCCTTGATACCAAATCCAGGGCCTTTTTGCGCCTGGGCAGTAATACCCATTAGACCGATAGCTGCAAATAAAATTGTTTTCTTGATCATAATGTCTTCTTTTTTAAATTAGAATACATTGTGCAATACTATGCACAATTCCTTTATTGATTTAACCTAAAAAGAAAATTTCTTGACACGAAAAAGGATCAATTGGGTAAAACACAAAAAAACAGCTGGGCATATCGATCCTCATAACCGATATACGCAACTGTTTAAAGTGTACTATACGCTATATTGTTCACTGTGTTCCGTGTTAAGGGCAATCATCTTTCCGAAGGGAAATTTGATTTACTTTCTCTTTAACACACTCACAACGGCGTTCTCTATAGCTTTATTGTTCAATCCGTATTTATCCATTAATTGTTCCGGGGTGCCACTTTCTCCAAAAGTATCCTTGGTAGCAACAAACTCTTGCGGCGTAGGATGCGTGGTAGCAAGGAATCCGGCAATACTCTCACCTAGACCGCCCAAATAATTATGTTCTTCCGCAGTAACGATACAGCCTGTTTTTTTAACAGATTTTAACACAGCTTCCCCGTCCAAAGGTTTAATGGTGTGTATGTTGATTACCTCGGAAGATATACCTTCTTTCTCCAAGTTCTCGGCGGCAATTAAGGCTTGCCATACCAAGTGACCTGTAGCTACGATAGTAACATCTGTACCTTCGTTAAGCATTAAAGCTTTTCCTATTTCAAATTTTTGGTCCACTGGAGTGAAGTTGGCTACTTTGGGACGTCCAAATCTAAGATAAACGGGGCCTTGATGCTCTGCAATGGCAATAGTGGCGGCTTTGGTCTGGTTGTAGTCACAAGGATTAATTACGGTCATCCCTGGTAACATTTTCATTAATCCAAGGTCTTCCAAGATCTGGTGTGTAGCGCCATCCTCTCCAAGGGTAATCCCCGCATGGGAGGCACAAATTTTTACGTTTTTATCAGAATAGGCAATAGATTGTCTAATTTGGTCGTATACCCTACCGGTGGAGAAGTTGGCAAATGTTCCGGTAAAAGGAATTTTACCTCCAATGGTGAGTCCGGCAGCTATACCCATCATGTTGGCCTCTGCAATTCCGACCTGAAAGAAACGTTCAGGGTTTTCATCAATAAAATCCTGCATTTTAAGGGAGCCCACCAAATCGGCACAGAGTGCTACTACATTCGGATTGGTTCTTCCTACTTCGGTCAGTCCCGCTCCAAAGCCACTTCGCGTATCATTTTTACCTTGATCTATATATTTTTTCATTTGTACTTTCTTTTTTTGTTTGTTAGAAAATGATAGGGATTAGTAGTCTCCAGCGGTTTCGGGGTTTTGGGCCAAGGCCGTTTCCAGTTGTTCATCGTTGGGGGCCTTTCCATGCCAAGCGTGGGTATACATCATAAAATCTACTCCGTGACCCATTATGGTGTGTAAAAGTACACAGACAGGTTTGCCTTTTCCGGTCCTTTCCTTGGCTTCTTTCATTCCGTTGATGATGGCTTCAAGGTTATTTCCTTCTTGGATTTCCAGTACATCCCAGCCAAAGGCTTCAAATTTCTTCTTAAGGTCGCCCATTGGCAATACGTCATCCGTAGCACCATCAATCTGCTGTCCGTTGTAATCCACGGTGGCAATTAGATTGTCCACTTTTTTACCGGCAGCATACATTATAGCTTCCCAATTTTGTCCTTCTTGCAATTCACCATCGCCGTGAAGGGTATAAACTAATTTGGGGTCATTGTTAAGTTTTTTTGCCTGCGCCGCTCCCAAAGCAACGGACAAGCCCTGTCCCAAAGATCCGGAGGCGATACGTACCCCTGGCAAGCCTTCATGGGTGGTAGGGTGTCCCTGTAGACGGGAATCTATTAACCTAAAAGTATTTAACTCCTCAATGGGGAAATAACCCTTTCTTGCCAAAACACTATAGAAGACGGGAGATATGTGGCCGTTGGACAAAAAGAATAAATCTTCATCCTTGCCATCCATGTCAAATCCGTCCTTGAGTTCCATGATCTCATTGTAAAGAGCAACAAAAAATTCAGTACAGCCCAAAGAGCCTCCTGGGTGTCCCGAGTTAACCTTATGGACCATTCTTAGAATGTCTCTGCGGACCTGAACGGTCAAATCTTGTAATTCTTGAAGTTTTGGCATTTTTCTATCTTTTTAAAACTTCCCAAAAGTAATCGCTATCTTTTGGGTATACAAGTCGTAGTTATTATATTTTATCAACTATGAGCGCCAATAACATAACTTTATTTTTTTGTTAGGGATTTAATGGCTCTGAGTTGATTATATTTGCGGCTTTAAATACATCTTTTTTGAAATTTACATTACAGCATTCAGATACGAGGACCAAAGCCAGGGCGGCAGAACTAATTACGGACCATGGTAAGATAGAAACGCCCATTTTTATGCCCGTAGGTACTGTAGCCTCGGTAAAGGGGGTACATCAAAAAGAGCTAAGGGAAGAGGTAAACCCAGACATCATTTTGGGGAATACCTATCATTTATATCTGAGGCCTAAAACAGAAATCTTGAAAAAAGCCGGGGGACTCCATAAATTTATGGGTTGGGACCGGAATATATTGACCGATAGTGGTGGGTATCAGGTGTATTCACTTTCCAATAACCGAAAGATCAAAGAGGAAGGCGTTAAGTTTAAGTCGCACATAGATGGTTCCTATCATGTTTTTACACCAGAAAACGTTATGGAGATCCAGCGTACTATAGGGGCCGATATCATTATGGCGTTTGATGAATGTACGCCTTATCCCTGTGATTATAAATACGCCAAAAGGTCCATGCATATGACCCACAGGTGGTTGGATCGCTGTATAGCCCATTTGGAGAAAACTCCCTTTACCTATGATTACGCCCAAACTTTTTTCCCTATTGTGCAGGGTTCTACTTATAAGGACTTAAGAAGGCAATCTGCCGAATATATAGCGGGAGTAGGGGCAGAGGGAAATGCTATTGGAGGGCTATCAGTAGGGGAGCCGGCAGAGGAGATGTACGGGATGACCGAGGTAGTCTGTGAGATTCTGCCCGAAGATAAACCCCGATATCTTATGGGTGTAGGTACCCCTATCAATATATTGGAGAATATTGCCTTGGGAATAGATATGTTTGATTGTGTGATGCCTACCAGGAACGCCAGAAATGGAATGCTGTTTACGGCCCATGGGACCATCAACATAAAAAATAAAAAGTGGGAGGATGACTTTTCGCCCATAGATGAAATGGGTATAACTTTTGTGGATTTGGAGTATTCTAAGGCGTATTTACGCCATTTGTTCGCAGCCAACGAGTATTTGGGTAAACAAATAGCTACAATTCATAACCTGGGATTTTATATGTGGTTGGTTCGCGAAGCTAGAAAACATATTTTAGCGGGGGATTTCCATGAGTGGAAGTCCGTAATGGTAAAACAAATGGATAAACGATTATAGGTGCTAAGCATAATAGACAAATACATATTAAAGCGCTATCTAGCAACTTTTTTTGTGATGCTGTTGCTATTTATCCCAATCGGGATCATGGCCAATTTAGCAGAACAAATTGGGAAAATGATAGACAACGAAGTGCCGTTTGCGGAAATAGCTATCTATTATATGAATTTTACCCTGGTGATAGGAAACCTGCTCTTTCCTATTTTTCTCTTTTTATCGGTAATTTTCTTTACTTCCAAACTTGCCAATAATACTGAAATTGTAGCCATTCTAAGTTCTGGGGTTTCCTATGGAAGATTTTTGCGCCCCTATTTGATTGGAGCCTCTATTATTGCCCTTATCATGTTTTTCATGAGCATGTTTATTGTTCCTCCCGCAAGTGTGGGGTACAATGAGTTTAAGTATAAGTATTTAAAGAAGGGAAAGAAGGATAGGGTTACCACAAACATCTTCAATCAATTAAACGAAAATGACTACCTCTATGTAAGTAGCTTTGATCCGGCAAGGCAGATAGGCTATAATTTTACTATGGAACGCTTTAATGAGGAGAACACCTTGGACTTTAAGATTTCAGCGGCCAACATTAGATGGGTAGATAAGGATTCTGTGTATAGGCTTACCTCATATGTGAAAAGGAAATTGGTAGGCAACGAGGAGGTTGTAGAGACTAAGCGTAGGCTAGACACCATTTTTGATTTTAAAATTGATGATCTAACCCCGGTATCCTATATAGCGGAAACTAAGAATATGTTTGAGTTGGATAAGTTTATCGCAACGCAAAAAAGAAAGGGTGCTTCTAATATTAACAGTTATATTCTGGTGAAATACAAGCGATGGGCCCTGCCTATTGCTGCTTTTATCTTGACCATAATTGCCGTTGCCGTTTCTTCTGTAAAACGACGTGGGGGCATGGGCGTTAACTTGGCATTTGGAATAGGGGTGGCATTTATTTATATCTTTTTTGATAAGGTATTTGGAACCCTGGCCGAACAATCTGGTTTTTCCCCTTTATGGGCCGTTATTATCCCAAATGTAATGTTTGGAGCCATAGCCTTTTACCTACTTCAGAATGCCAAGCGCTAAGTTTAGGAATTACCTTCATCTACATTTTATAGTCTTTATATGGGGCTTTACGGCGGTTTTGGGAAAGTTGATTAGTATTGAGGCCCTTCCCCTGGTTTGGTACCGTATGGGTATGGCTTCCTTGATTATTCTGATCTATATCCTTTTTAGAAATAAATCGCTCAGGGTAACGCCCAAAATCTTATCTACGTTACTGATTGCCGGAATAGTGGTGGCATTGCATTGGGTTACATTTTTTATGGCCATAAAAATTTCCAATGTTTCAGTTGCCTTGGCCACTATGTCTACTGGGGCTTTATTTACCGCTTTGATAGAGCCTTTTTGGTATGGTCGTAAAATGGTTGGATATGAATTGGTTTTTGGGGTAGCGGTAATACTTGGCCTTGCTATTATGTTTAATCTGGAAGCGGATTATACTGCAGGTATACTGCTTGCCTTGCTTTCGGCCTTATTGGCTGCGATTTTTTCCTTGATCAATGGCAAATTGGTCCAAAAAGAGAATCCAGCTGTCATATCCTTTTATGAACTGGGGAGTGGGGTTTTGTTCTTGTCGCTCTATCTGTGGATGGATCAAGGATTTGATCAAGAATTCTTTCAGCTCTCACTAATCGATTGGTTTTATATATTTATTTTGGCCTCTGTTTGTACCGCATATGCGTTTATTGTCTCAGTGAAGGTGATGAAATATATTGCGCCATATACGGTAATGCTTACAAATAATTTGGAACCGGTCTATGCTATTGTTTTGGCTTTTATTATATTAGGGAATAGTGAGAAAATGAGCCCGCTTTTTTACCTGGGAGCATTGCTTATTTTAACTACGGTTATAGCCAATGGTATTTTGAAAAATAGAAAAAAATTAAAAAAAACGACTAATGGGTTACCTTTCCATTAAAGTTTTATATTTGCCTGTTGAAAAGAACTAAACCTGTAAACTTATGGAGTATTTAGATTTTGAACTTCCAATTAAAGAGCTAGAAGAGCAATTGGATAAGTGCATGATAATTGGGGAAGAAAGTGACGTGGACGTTTCTGAGACATGTAAACAAATTGAAAAAAAGCTGGCGGATACCCGCAAAGAAATATATAAAAACCTAACGGCTTGGCAAAGGGTGCAACTGTCAAGACATCCAAATAGGCCTTATACCTTAGATTACATTAACGCCATTTGTGGAGATACTTTTTTGGAGCTACATGGGGACCGCAATGTGAAGGATGACAAGGCAATGATAGGGGGTCTTGGGAAAATTGGTGACCAGAGCTATATGTTCGTGGGGCAGCAAAAAGGTTATAATACCAAGACCAGGCAGTACCGTAATTTTGGTATGGCCAATCCTGAGGGCTACAGAAAGGCACTCAGACTAATGAAGTCGGCCGAAAAATTTGGAATACCCGTTGTGTGTTTTATAGACACTCCGGGAGCCTATCCAGGGATTGAAGCCGAAGAAAGAGGTCAGGGAGAGGCAATAGCAAGGAATATCTTGGAAATGACTAGATTAAAAGTTCCTGTTATTGTTGTGATCATAGGGGAAGGAGCCTCTGGTGGAGCCTTGGGAATAGGTGTAGGGGATAAGGTACTAATGTTGGAAAACACATGGTACTCGGTAATTTCGCCCGAATCCTGCTCTTCCATACTTTGGAGAAGTTGGGAATATAAGGAACAGGCGGCCGAAGCTTTAAAACTTACGGCGACCGATATGAAAAAAATGAAGCTTATTGATGAGATTGTACGTGAACCTGCGGGAGGGGCACATGCCAATCGTGAGAAGACTTTCGAAATCGTAAAAAATAAAATTTCATCACATTTTGAGGAATTAAAAAAGTTATCACCAAAAGAGTTGGTAGAGAATAGAATGGATAAATATGCAAATATGGGGGTCTTTAACGGATAACATCCCTTTTTGTCAAGGCGAAAAAATCTGGAGTAGAAATTCTCCAGATTTTTTTTGCTTATAAACATATTTCGTAACTTATCAACAGGCAAATTGTTGAACAACTGTTAATATCCTAAATCTTATTTTAATTCTTATTTGTATAATTTAGCACTCATGGAAAAAACGAACCCAGTTATTGGTCATCGGATTGACAAGTCCACCATAATCAACCTTGAGAAGGGGAAAATACCGCCTCAGGCCGTTGATTTAGAGGAAGTTGTGTTAGGGGCGATGATGATAGACAAGAAAGGGGTCGATGAGGTAATAGATATTCTGCATCCGGATGTATTCTATAAGGAGGCCCATAAGCATATCTATGAAGCCGTTTTTAAGCTGTTCGAAAATTCAGAACCAGTGGATTTATTAACGGTTTCCTCCCAATTAAAAAAAGATGGGCGCCTAGAAGGCGTTGGTGGCGATTTTTACCTGATTAAACTTACCCAAAAAGTGGCTTCATCTGCCCATATTGAATTCCATGCCCGTATAATCCTGCAGAAGTTTATTCAGCGTAGTCTAATTAAGATTTCAAATGAGATCATTGAGGAGGCCTATGATGAAGCCACAGATGTTTTTGATCTGTTGGACACGGCAGAATCCAAATTGTACGATGTAACCCAAGGTAACCTTAAGCGTTCCGCGGAAACAGCACAAAACTTGGTAATTCAGGCCAAGAAAAAAATTGAGGAAATATCAGGTAAAGAGGGCTTAAGTGGAATTCCCTCTGGGTTTGATAAATTGGATAAGTTAACTTCCGGTTGGCAACCCAGTGATTTAATTATTGTAGCGGCAAGGCCGGGTATGGGTAAAACGGCCCTTACCCTTTCCATGGCAAGGAATATAGCTGTCAATTCTGGTTATGGGGTGGCTTTCTTTTCCTTGGAGATGTCCTCTGTACAGTTAATTACCAGGTTGATTTCCTCTGAAACTGGATTGTCTTCAGAAAAACTAAGGACTGGGAAATTGGAGAAACATGAATGGGAGCAGTTGAACGTTAAGGTGAAAGCCTTGGAGTCTGCCCCCCTGTTTATTGATGATACCCCATCACTATCTATTTTTGACCTTAGGGCGAAAGCCAGACGTTTGGCCTCCCAGCACGGTATAAAAATGATCATTATAGATTATTTGCAGCTAATGACCGCCGGGGGGACTCAAAAAGGAGGTAACCGTGAACAAGAAATATCTACCATCTCAAGGAACTTAAAAGCACTGGCAAAAGAATTGAATGTACCGGTAATTGCACTTTCACAGTTGTCAAGGGCCGTTGAGACCAGGGGAGGAAGTAAACGACCTGTACTGTCCGATTTACGGGAATCCGGAGCAATTGAACAGGATGCGGATATTGTATCCTTTATCTATAGACCAGAGTACTATAAGATTGATGAATGGGATGATGAGGAACGATCGCCAACTGCTGGCCAGGGAGAGTTTATTGTGGCCAAGCATAGAAATGGTGGTTTGGAAAATATTAGACTGAAGTTCGTTGGACATTTAGGTAAGTTTGATAATTTGGACGATTTTGATTCCCCGTTTGAATTTCAATCCAAAATGAATGCAGACGAGGACAACCCATTTGTTACCAAAAACCTTCCCAATGCCAATGAAGCCTTTGGAAGTTCCATGAACAACGATGGTTCCCAGGATGACAACGATGTGCCTTTTTAAGTGTATCAAAGCATGATGGTACTGCGGTTTAAAACCTTTGGCTCAAATCTTGCAAGGTGTATTGTAACAGTAAAATCTAGAATTGAGTAATACGGAACAAAATAAAAACCCTTTTAAAAGCCTATTTTCAGGAGCGCTTCTTTCTGTTCTATTTCTATTGATCTTTGGCACCTCATACGCTTCCAGTATTCTCATACCCATGGATGCGGAAAGTCAAAAAAACCATTTAAAGGCCTACGGAATCACTTATTGGGTGCTGACTCATAAACAAAAAGTACAGTGGTTATTGAATTATAGGGGAGGTTCTTTTTTGCTGCCCGATGGGGAGAATATTCGAAAGGAATGTCAGATACGGGGTGTTTCCTTTGAAATCGTATCCGATTCACAGGCCCTCAGTATTTTAGATGAAATAGCAAGTCCCTCACAAAATCAAGAAGCTGTTATTTTGGAAAGGGCACCAAAAATAGCCGTATACTCCCCAAAGGAAAATTCTCCTTGGGACGATGCGGTAACCATGGTACTTACCTATGCCGAAATTCCCTATGACCAAGTGTACGATGAGGAAGTATTGGACGACAAATTGGTACTCTATGATTGGCTGCACTTGCACCATGAGGATTTTACTGGGCAATATGGGAAATTCTACGGGGCTTATAGGGTTGCTCCCTGGTATATAGAAGGCAAACAAAATGCCGAGGCCCTGGCTGCTAAATTGGGATATGATAAGGTTTCTGAAGAAAAACGTGCCGTGGCACTTAAAATTAGAAATTATGTGATTGGGGGAGGTTTTATGTTTGCGATGTGCTCGGCCACCGATAGTTTTGATATTGCCTTGGCTGCGGATGGAGTGGATATTTGTGAACCTATGTTTGACGGTGACCCCTCCGAGGCCAATTATCAGGCAAAGTTGGATTACAGTAAAACCTTCGCATTTACAAATTTTATATTGGAGCGCAACCCGTTGCGGTATGAATTCTCATCCATAGATATGACCAATAAACGGAGCAATGTACCCAAGGAATCCGATTATTTTTCATTGATGGACTTTTCTGCCAAATGGGATCCAGTGCCTACCATGTTATGCCAGAACCATACGGCTTTGGTCAAGGGATTTATGGGGCAGACCACAGCTTTTGCCAGGGAGGAGATTAAACCCACGGTTTTGGTACTTGGTGAAAATAAGATAAATGGAGAAGCCCGGTATATTCATGGAATTAAAGGAAAAGGTTTTTTTACATTTTATGGAGGACATGACCCCGAGGATTACCAGCATAGGGTAGGGGACCCCAAGACAGAACTGGAACTGCACCCAACTTCTCCAGGATATAGGCTTATTCTAAATAATGTACTGTTCCCCGCTGCCCAGAAAAAGAAACAGAAAACCTAACAAGCTAGTATTTTCTTCTTTACTTTTCTTTAATCCACTGTTCTTTATTTTGGGGATAGCTAAGACTAGCTATTTAAAAAACACTGTAACGGTTGGACAATAACAAGAAATATGGAACTGATTTAGTAAATGATGTGGTTCATTAGTGGTTATAAGTCAAAACCGTTAACGGACCCATGGTGTCGCTAACGGTTTTAGAATGCTTACTTTTCAAAAACTATATAGAGGACGTGTTCATAACGCCCTACTCATGTCACTTCAGCACCTGTTAGGAACTGTCAGGCTACTAGTGATCTGGAATAATTGCAGTATTAAAACACCCCAATGAAGTGACTACCCTCTGCGTTCACCAACTGTGCGCCTTTGGTTACTTCTCCTGTTTCCGTATCAATGATATAAATGTTTCCATCTTGTCCTACCGGGGCTTGGGTTACAAATATTTCTGTTCCATCCACTACAAAGCCTTGGTACTGGAATAAGTAGAAATCCGGGTCATATGGAATAGCATCTATCTTAGTAGCAGTTTTGGAATTAAGATCAACTAAGGCAAAATATCCTTGAGCCCCAGCCACACCTTCTTCTGATCCTTCATGGCGGTAAGCCAATATAGCTTTTCCGTTTGCTGCTGGCCTCCATGCCAATATATACGCACCTTCTACACCTAAAGCATCATCTAGGTTAAAATCATACGAATCATCATATTCGTTATCGGCATCAATCTTTAAGATGTGGGAACCTTCAGGATCACCCTGGTTGGCTTGGTAAACGCTTCCATCATATAAAAAAGCGTTGATACTACGATATCCATTGGTGTTTCCATGTCCTACGGAAGACGTAATCACCGACGGATTTAATAATGAAGGGTAATCCAGTACAATGGTTTTAGAACCTAAAATCTCATAATCACCACTGTCACTTTCTACAGTACTTGGGTCCACTTTGCTTATACGGGCACCAATATACAACTTATCTCCAGACGCATTTAATACGGGCATATCAATCCTGGAAATATAGTAACCTGCCGCGGATTCTTCCTCACTTAAGGTTATAACATGCTCTTGAAAGTTATTGATTTGAGAATCTACCAAGTCTAAGGTAACAACACCTATAGTAGAATTGGTATAAAGGTAGGTGTCGTCCGTGACATCATCAGGTGTATCGTTATCATTTACCTGATGTTCTGTTGATACGTAAACGGCAGCGCCGGTTTTATCGCCATCAAATAACTTAATCCACCGTGGAGCCGTTCCAACATAGGGCGCTATACTTATTTCCGAACCTGTTTGGACAAAGGTTCCGCCGCCTTCCACAGTATATTTGGTATAATTCCCACCAGTATCTCCAGCATAGCTAATATTGAAAACCGTATTGCCATCTTCAGAAGCCTGTAATCTGGCTGTTCTATTGGAAGGGGCTACAAAGCCGTTGTTAAAAGGGTCTATTTGAACTGTTGGATCTTTAGCATCTTCACTGGTTACGGAATAAATCAAGGTTCCACCATTACCATCACCAGGATTATCCCCCATTTTGGCTCCAGCAACGGTTATCCATCTGGAATCCACCCCGCTTCCTCCATCACTAGATCCATCAGTATCTGGGGCAGTGGAATCGTCGTTACTGCAGGATGTCGTTAGGCCTATTGTGAGTACAATCGCTGCTGTTATTTTAAAATTTAAAAAGTTACGTTTCATATCTTTGTTATGTTTAAATGATTAAAAATTATTTATAGTGTAATTCAGTTTTAAGTAAAAAGCTCTACCGGGTTTTTGTACAGAAAGGTTGTCATATACGGCTTGATCAAATATATTTTTGACATCGAAACTGACTACAATATTCCTTTTTGGAAATGTGTAGCTCAATCCAAAGTCATGTGATAATTGTTCTGGAATAAAAAATTCTTCTTCTCCCGTAGTATTGGTCCCCGCTGCGAATTTGAAGGCAAATTCATCTGTATAGTACGTGTTGTAAAATAGGTTGATGGTCGATTTTGATTGTATGAAGTTCTTGATGGAATACCGTAAACCGGCGTTCATCGTAAAAAGTGGTACGTTGGGAACATTGGTTTCAACACCCGAATTTACAGTGGTTAAGCTCATGCGGGTCATATTAAGGTTAAAACCGAAATTATTATTGTAGGTGTAAAAGAATTCCGCTTCAATTCCTTTAGATTCGGCAGTATTGCCTAGATTGGTATATTGGACAAACTCATCACTTTCCCTAAGCCCATCAGCATTGACGGGCAATCCAATCCTGTTTTCTATATTTCGTGCAAAGAAATTGGAGGCTAGCGTAAATCCGTGTTTATTTAGGTTGAATTTCCCAAGCCGAAAACCAAAGTTTAAATTGTTACTGGTTTCTGGTTGAATAGTTAGGTTGGGAAGTAAATTATCACCAGCATCCCCGAAAACTTCATTTTCACTTGGTAAACGAATGGCCTTTTCTGCAGAGGTTAATAGGGTAACGGTGGGAAGGAGGGTATAAGAAGCTGCAAAACCGTACCCAGTGTAATCTTTATCACTTTGATAAACTTCATTTATTACCTGGGTATTGTCATCGTTGAATACGGGTTTTGTATTTAGTACTTTTTGGATATAATGTTTACCAAAGGCGTTTATTTTCAATCTTTTGTCAAAGGCATTGAGTTCGTAGCTTAGGGAAAAAATATTCTTGTATAAATCACTGGTTTGTTGAAAAGTGTTTTCTAGTAAGGATACCATTTCGTCACTATCCTCCCTATCTACACCGCTATATACATGGTTTAATAAGACTTTGTGGTTGTCGTTTATTGTATAGGACATACCAGAACGAACTGAAGAAACATTTCTTACGATATTGGCGAGGGTAGGGCCATTTTCACTCTGGGAACCCCAAGTATACTCGTGGTACTTCCCATCAAAACCTACCAGTCTTCTTCCGGTCCAGGTATAAGCCTGTGCAACTGTGTCATTTATAATTCGATTGCGTTTACCGTATACACCGGTAATATTTACTTCAAGTCCTTTAATAAAAAGGTCTTTCTTTTGATACGCTAGATTACCTAGCAAGGCATCGGATTCCAAAAAACGGCCTTTGTAAGGGGATATGGTAACGAAAGTACCGTGTTGTACTTCATTGTACTCATCGGAAGCGGTAACACCTACCAAAAATTGGTCGGCCCAAGAAACATTGGTAAATCCAATTTGTGCCATGCCCCCAGTAGATCTGTAAGCATCGTTAAACCTTCTGGCAACAATTGGAGTTTGTACCCCATTGGGAGCAATGTCAACTATGGTCCTGCCCCAAATCTTGTAATCATTATCGGAGTAATTGTGAAAGGCCGATGCTTTTATGGTAAATCCCGAATTTTTAAATCTGTAGGCGCCATTCAAATTTGTTTGAAATGTATTAAACGATCCGTAGGAGACCGAAGCGGCAAGGTTGTTTTTGCTGCCCTTGTGAAGTACAATATTTATAGCTCCGCCAACAGCATCACTGGATAAATGTGCCGGAACCACTCCTTTGTATACTTCAATATTCTTGATCATTGAAGGGGGAATACTGTTCAGGCTAAAGGATGAACCATATATAGAAATGGGGATGCCGTCTATAAAAAGACTTACGGATCTACCGGATAAGCCGTTTAAGCTATATTGGACGTTAGAGCCTAAACCTCCATTCTGACGTATCTTGACACCTACAGTTGTGTTCAATAGTTCATTGGTTTGGATACTTCTAAGACCAGCTTCTTTAGTGTCTATGGACTTTACTGCAAAACCTTTTGTTTCAAGAGCCGTTTTTTCCGTTTTTCCACTTACCGTTACCTCGTCCAGGTTTTCTAAGGATTCCAGTAGGGTAAAATCCATTTTTATATCACTTTGGTTTTTATTTATCTCAATGCTCATGGAGCGACTACCGTAACCCAAGTAGGAAACCAAGACGCTGTGGTTTCCGGAAGGTAACTTATCAATGGAGTATTGGCCTTTTTCGCCTGTAAGGACACCAAGCTTCAAATTTTCTATTAAAACACTGGCATAGGCTAAGGGATTCCCTTTGGCATCCTGTACGGTACCGCTCAGCGTCCCTAGTGTTTCTTGGCCTTGTACGTAAAAGCAAAGGACCATAAATAAAATATTGACTGATGTTTTCATTAAATAGTTTGTTATTTTTATTAAGATTCATTC
>CAXAVP010000071.1:0-17532 GCA_963972175.1 uncultured Arenibacter sp. | reverse complement strand
CTATCCGGAGCAGGATATGGTTTTTTCCATATTGATAAATTGTACCAATCCTAGGGTATTGGATCGCTTGAGGGAGGCCATTGGTTGTTTCATATAGGGAAACATCCACTAAATTCCGGGTAGTACCCCTGGATTAAAAAATATATTGGGCATTAGACTTTGGGGATTGGTCCTGGCGTTAGGAATCTACCCCAAAAGGTAAACCTAATTTGAAAAAAATATTATATCTTCAAACCTTTATAAATAATACAAAAAAAGTAACAATATGAAATTCCTAATCACCTTTTTTACGATGTCGTTGGTGTTGTTTTCCTGTAAAGAGGATCCCAAATCCAAGGTCGATACCAAATCTGAAACCTCGCTAGAGTCTGAAGCTAAGACTGAAGATTGGATTTATCTCTTTGATGGTGTTACCACCAAAGGATGGAGAGCTTACAACGGGGATAGTTTGCCTCCGGGATGGACGGTAAAGGACAGTGTGCTTACCTTTGATACCCAATTGGGATTGGAACAGGATTACACAGGGGGAAAGGATATAATTTATGGCTTGGAAGAGTTTGATAATTTTGAGTTTTATGTAGAATGGAAATTACCAGAAGGAGGCAATAGCGGAATATTTTATCACCTAAAGGAGCATATTCCCAATGCGGGACCCCCAGTGATATCACCGGAATATCAATTAATAGATGATGATAATTATGCCAAAATCCATGACCTTACCCAATACAACCTAAGTCTTGGCCATACAGAGAATCCTGCAGAGTTGCAGCCGTTACAGCAGACCGCATCGGATTATGCCATGCATGTTGCGGATCCCGATAAAAAGGTGCTGAACCCCGTTGGGGAATGGAACTCTTCCAAGATTGTATTTACCCCAGAGCGTGTTGAGCACTGGCTCAATGGGGAAAAAGTATTATCTTTTGTCCCTTGGTCCGATGAATGGTATGAAAAAAAGAATTCAGGGAAGTGGAAGGATGCCGAACATTATGGCCGCTACAAATCGGGTTACATTGGGTTTCAGGACCATAGCAGTCCAATATGGTTTAAAAACATAAAAATCAAAAAATTATAAATAGGGATATGAAAAAAAGAGATTTTCTTAAAAGTACGGCCGCTCTGGGATTAACGGCCATGTTACCATCCTCCGTATGGGCCTTGAGTAAGAATGGCAGGTTACGAACAGCGCATATTGGCGTTGGTAATATGGGAGGCAACGATCTTGCAGCCATATCATCACATGAGTTGGTAGATGTGGTAGCGCTCTGCGATGTGGATGCCAAGGCCTTACAAACGGCCAAGGAATTGCACCCCAAGGCTGCTACCTATAAAGATTACAGGGTAATGCTCAAAGAAATGAAGAATGAGATTGATGCCGTAATCGTTTCAACGCCAGATCATACCCATGCTCCAGCTTCTATGATGGCTATGGACCTGGGAAAACCGGTATATTGTCAAAAGCCGTTAACGCATCATGTGGCCGAAGCTAGGGCTATGAGGAAGAAGGCCGAGGAAAAAAACCTGGTTACCCAAATGGGAATTCAGGTACACTCTTTTTATGACTATAAATTGGCCACCTTGTTAATCCAATCTGGAATTATAGGTAAGGTACATACAGTAAGGGCTTGGTCGCCCAAGAACTGGGGATTTAATGGTCCTGAGCCTAAGGGGTCCGATCCAGTTCCTGCCAATTTGGACTGGAACCTATGGTTGGGAACTTCGGCCGAAAGACCTTATAAGGAAGGCTATTACCATCCTGCCAATTGGAGAAAACTATTGGATTACGGTTGTGGTACCCTAGGGGATATGGGAGTTCATATTTTTGACACCCCTTATAATGCCTTGCAATTGGATGTGCCTATGACCATCAAAAATAACTGTAGAAAGCCTACAGGTTTTGGTTTTCCAGAGAATAATACGGTGACCTATACTTTCCCTGGAACCAAATTTACCGGGGATACCCTAAAGTGGGTTTGGTATGATGGTCCTGGAGCTCCAAAAAAGCATAAAGATCTGAAGCTTCCCAATAATGAAGAGCTGCCTGGACAAGGAGCTATGTTCATAGGTGAAAAAGGAAGACTGTTGTTGCCGCATTTTATGCAATTGCCAAGGCATATTGTAGATGGTGAATACAAGGAGTTGGACCTGTCCATAATAAAAGACCAGGAAGCCATAGGGGAACCGGTTAGGGATTATGGACCAGAAGGTAATAAACACTACCACCAGTTTGTTGATGCTTGTTTAGGCAAGGACGAATGTAGTGCGCCGTTTGACTATTCGGCCCGATTGACTGAAACTATATTGCTGGGGGTTATTGCCGGCCGTTTTCCAAATAAGACCTTGCACTGGGATACCAATACTGCCCAGTTCTCGGAAGCTGAAGCCAATAAATTTTTAGACGCCCCCTACAGGGACTTTTAAGAAATAGTGCCAAATAATAAATTGTCCGGCGTCCCAGGATCATTGTGAACGATAGGGGTGGCCGGACTTTTTTATATAAGGGAGGTATAGGAAATACTAGTAATATCCTGCTTTAATAGTATGGTAAATGCTTAAGATTCTTATCTTTAGGCTATGCAACAAAAGCCCACTTCCTTCTCCATAAAAAACTGGTCCGATGATGATAAGCCACGCGAGAAACTGCTGCAAAAAGGTAGGTCTGTACTCTCAGATGCCGAATTGATTGCCATTCTTATTGGGTCTGGCAGTAGAAATGAAAGTGCCGTAGCGCTATCCAAGAAAATATTGGCATCTGTTGACAATAACCTTAATGAATTGGGTAAACTGTCCATAAAGCAACTTCAGCAATTTAAAGGTATAGGGGAAGCTAAGGCAGTGTCTATTGCTGCCGCCTTGGAGGTAGGTCGTAGACGAAGAGGTGAGGAGGGCCGCAAAGTCACCAAAATTAGCAGTAGTAAAAATGTTTATGATTTATTGCAACCTATCATGGGAGAGTTGCCGCATGAGGAATTTTGGATTGTTTTTCTTAATAACTCCAATAGCGTGTTACAAGCGGGTCAGCTTAGCAAAGGAGGCATAACGGGGACCTTGGTAGACGTTCGCTTGGTTTTAAAACAGGCCTTGGAATTGGGTGCAGTAGGGCTCATCTTGGCCCATAATCATCCTTCTGGCACATTAAAGCCCAGTGAAGCGGATAAGCAAATAACCCAAAAATTAAAACAGGCATCCCTGGCGTTGGATATAAAAGTTTTGGACCACCTTATTATCACCCAAAAAGAATACTTTAGTTTTGCAGATGAAAATATACTCTAGATCGGGTATTTCATGTCAGGTGTTGTACAAACAATTGAAAAATATAATAAAAGGAGTAGGTAAATATGCTGCTAATCTATACCCATAAAATCACCCACCGTTTTAGTTATATAATGCGTCACATATTTACCACTATATTGGGAATAGAGGTGTCCTATACTACCAAGGTAGAGGATTTTATAAAACATACTGGGCCTAAGATTACCTATACGAAGCAGCCTTTGCAAAACGAATTTTTTGTTAGGAGTAATGACCTGCTGTTTGAGCAGGGAATAAACGATTTGCAGATCCATATTTCGGATTGGGAAGGAGCCCCTTGTTTTTTCTCTACTGGGGAAAGGAGCAATCTTCCCTTCGATATTTTTTCGGCCAGTTTTTATTTGCTCAGCAGGTACGAAGAGTATCTGCCCCATGTAAAGGATATGCACGGAAGATTCCCGCCCAAGGAAAGTTTGGCATTTCAGAATGGATTTTTGGACAGGCCGGTCGTAGATATTTGGGCCCAAAAACTATTATATCTATTAAAGGAGAAATTTGAGGATTTGGAGCACAAGCCTAGAAACTATCAATATACCTCCATTATAGATGTTTCGTCATCCCATTGTTTTTCGTACCGTGGGTTTTTAAGGGGTATTTCCGGCTTGCTGTATGACTTGGGCTCTCTTAAATTGGGACGTGTTGTGGATAGAATTTCGGTATGGGCGAAATTAAAAAAGGATCCGTACGACAACTTTTTGGAGCTGGTAGATCTGCACAAACAGAATAAGGTAAGGGGTATGTTCTTTTTCCAATTTGCAGAATATTCTACCTACGACAAAAACGTATCGCCCAATAACAATAAGTTTAAATACCTTATCAAATCGGTCGCAGACTACAATAAGGTTTCACTTTCCTGTTCCTATAGCTCCTTTAACGACATTGCACTGCTAAAGGAAGAGAAAAAGAACCTATCCGATGTCATTCACAGATCGGTAAGCAGTTCCCGGATGCGTTATAACAGGGTTGATATTCCGGGGACCTATAGGAATTTGATAGAGGCAGGTTTTACCGATGACTATACCATGGGGTATACACATGAAATTGGTTATAGGGCAGGGACCTGTACGCCATTTTATTTTTATGATATTCCACTGGAAGTGCAGCAGCCCATAAAAATCCATCCTTTTGCGGTACATGATTACGGATTGTTGAAATATAGGAATAGGAAAGAGGCTTTTTCTGCTGTTGAGAAGCTCTATTTGGAAACAAAAAGGGTAAAAGGGAAATTTATTACCGTGTTTTCCAATGAGCTCATTGGAGGGGAGAGTAAGTTGAACTGGAAGAATTTGTATAGTAGTATTTTAAAACGTGTGCATGTATAAGAATGTAGTGACGGATGTTTTTTTTGATTTGGATCATACCCTTTGGGATTTTGAAAGGAATTCTGCGCTTACCTTTCAAAGGATACTACATGAAAATTGTGTTAATGTAGATTTAGAAGATTTTTTAAGGGCCTATATCCCTATAAATTTTGAATTCTGGAAATACTATAGGGAAGGCAAAATATCTAAGGAGGATCTTAGGTTTCAGCGTCTTAAAAAAACATTTGACACGCTTGGCTTTGGGGTTTCCAATGCATTGATAAATAGGTTGTCCGATCAGTATATCCAATATTTATCTACCTATAACCATCTTTTTCCCAACACGGTTGAAATTTTAAACTATTTAAGGCCTAAGTATTCCTTACATATCATTACCAATGGATTTCATGAAGTGCAGTATAAAAAACTAAGGAACTCTAAAATAGATACCTATTTTAACCAAGTTATCAACTCCGAAATGGCCGGGGTTAAAAAACCAGACCCTGTAATTTTTGAACTTGCACTCAGTAAAGCCAAGGCATTGCCCAATAGATCCATGATGATAGGGGATAGTTTGGAGGCCGATATAATTGGTGCCAAGGCAGTGGGACTGCATACCTTGCATTTTAATGCCAATAATGGACCAAAACACGATATCTGTGATATGATTCATGAGCTCAGTGAAATAAAATCCTATTTATAGAGTTATTATTTTGGGGTAAGACAATAACAACAAAGTATTAATTGTAGTTATAGGATGTTTTGGTATGAGATATAGAGTATTTTTTACGCTTCTGTTATTATTGGGTCTGAATTCATGTGTAGAAAAGCTGAATTTTGATCAATATGATGACTTGGAGATTACTCCAACTATAGAGGCCAGTATATTGTATGTAGAATCGCCTGAAAGAATAATAAACGAATCACCAGGCCAAAATTTTTACTCCCAAGATTTTAATTTTGACGCTTTTTCCGAAGATGCTTTTGCGGACAGGGTCTTGGATGGCTATATGTTTTATGAGATAGAGAACACCACCAGTAAGGAGTTGGAGGCAACGGTTGAATTTTTGGATGAGCAGGGAAATGTTTTGGACTACGAAGATTTTCATGTTGATCCGGCCCCAACCGATCTCCAAGAAGAACTGGTACCCTACGGGACTGGTACGGGGAAAAGTATAGAAATCATAAAAAACACTTCCGGGATAAGGATAAATGTCCGGAACTTGGGCGATAATAGTAGTGTATCCAATCTGCCAGACCCAAAGATTATTTTTAGGTCTAGTGGGAAATTTAGGCTCCGATTAAGATGAGAAATTTTAAACTTATTTTAGGGGCCTGGTTTCTGGGGTGCAGCTTTATGGTTGCCCAAAACAAACAAATACTGTACGATTTTACGGAAATACCCCAGGCTTTAATGGTCAATCCGGGCATGTCTACAGATTATCAATGGTTTGCCGGTATACCGGCCTTGTCAGGGATCTCTTTGCAAGCAGGGAGTAGCGGGATTAGTGTGAGCGATCTTTTTGCAGATGATGGAGTAGATTTTAATACCAAAGTTAGGGACCGTGCCATAAATGGGATGAGTCCACGCGATGAGCTGAGTGGTACCTATCAGGTGGAATTATTAAGTGGTGGATTTAGAGGTAGGAACCCCGATAATTTTTATACTTTCGGAATCTATAGTGAGGGGGATGCCATAGGTTATTGGTTTAAAGACTATGCTATTCTGGCCTTTGAAGGTAATGCGGATAAGTTGGATAGGAGGTTTAACCTAAGTCACCTAAGTACCAAGGGGGAAATGGTAAATGTCTTTCATTTTGGTTTCAACAAGCGACTGGATAATAAGTGGACCGTAGGGGCTAGGGCCAAATTATACTCCAGTGTCTTTAACTTTTCCTCCACTGCTAACAAGGGTTATTTTGTTACCACAGAGGGGCAAAACAATATATTGGCCAATACCTTGGATTCGGATTTGGAGCTAAGATCATCGGGCGTCAATGAAATTGAGGATGCTTTGGATAACGACAGTTCTCTTTTGCCTGGGATCATAACAAAAAGAATGTTCTTTGGAGGGGATTTGGGTGTTGGTCTGGACCTGGGATTTACCTATAAGCTAAACAAACAGACCGTGATCACCGGTAGTGTCTTGGACCTGGGGTTTGTATATAGTTCCACCGATGTAAAAAACTTTACCGTTAAGGGTAGTGCTACCGTAGAAGGAATAGAAATTATTCTACCCGATGCCTTTTCCAATTCCAATACCGATTTTTGGCAGGATTTGGTTGATGAGGTGGATGCGCTGGTTCCCCATGGAACCAATAACAATAGTTATCTTTATTTTAGACCTACTAAGCTTTATGGCTCCATACGTTATAATTTTGGAAAAATTACAAAGACCAATATGGATTGTGACTGCAACTATATGGTTTCTAAAAGAAGGGACTACACCAAGTATGCAAATGGGCTTGGAGGGCAACTGTACGTAATTAATCGCCCTAAGGGTCCACAGGCAGCCATTACGGCCTTTTACTTACATAGATTTGGTAGGGCACTGGCCCTAAAGGGAACCTATACGGTGGATAAGTTTTCTTTTTCCAATGTTGGTTTAGGGCTAAACATACAGGCAGGGCCTGTAAATATTTACGCCATGGTCGATAACTTATTGGCTTATAGGAACCTGGCGGATACTCATTATTCTTCTTTTCAAATAGGATTAAATATCATATCTTGGGGAAAGAAATGATAGGAAATTTGGTTCAGCCTAAATGTCCGGATTTGATATTGGCACTATTGTTGTAACTTATTTCTAGTCAAATAATTAACATTAAAGGTTTTTTTTGGTGATCCAGTAAGCTCCGTTCAAGGATAGGGGCTATTGTTGTTCAGCGAATAGATGGCTTTAGTTTTCGGAACTTTAGGTTGTTTAGAGAACTATACTCTTGTTGTATCGGGATTTCCCATAAAAGCAAAGAAATTTAAACTAATGAAAAATTTTATATTATTCCTATTGTGTGCCATGTTTGGATATAACGGAATGGCACAAGCCCAATTAAACAATTACAAATACATAATAGTACCTACGAAATTTGAGGCCTTCAAGAAGGCAAATCAACATCAGACCAGTACGTTGATTAAATACCTGCTTGTAGAGAACGGTTTTAATGCGGTTTATGACAATGCTATGCCTATAGATTTGATGGGAGACAGGTGTCTTGGGCTATTATTGGAATTGAAGGATGATTCCTCCTTGTTTACGACCAAGGTAACGCTTGTTCTTAAAGACTGCCTATCCAATGAGGTTTATACCACCAAAGAGGGTATTAGTAAGGAAAAGGAATACAAGGCTGCCTATACAGAGGCGATAAAGGAATGTTTTCAAACCTTAACAGGGGTGGGGTACAAATATGAGCCGGAGGCCAATAATGATAGGCCTACCATAAGTTATAAGAACGACGTAAAAAGTGTAAAGGATGAGGCTAGTGAAGCTGCCCCTAATCCTGTGGTGCAACAAAAAGCCACCTTGGAGGAGCAGTCTTACAAAAGCAAGGAACCGGTTCAGTCCAATATTACCAAGGCAGAAAATATGCCTTCCATGGAATTGCCGAATGTAAAATACCAGACTGAAGGAACAGGTGTTTTGTACGCCCAGGCAATTGCCAATGGGTATCAATTGGTAGACAGTACTCCAAAAATAACCTTAAAGATGTATAAAACCTCCCAGGCCAATGTGTTTATTGCAAGCGGGGAAGCCGCTAACGGCCTTGTTCTTAAAAAAGGGGATAAGTGGTTTTTTGAATATTACGAAGGTGATAAGTTAATGGGACAGGAACTGAATATTAAATTCTAAAGTTCATACTTGTCTTTCCAACGTTTTTTTAAAAATTCTTTGATGGCATTTTCCCGTTGATTTTTTCCAGGACGGTAAAAGCTTGTATTGGCTACCTCCTTGGGCATAAACTCTTCGGCTATAAAATTATTCTCATAATCGTGTGCATATTTGTATTCCTCCCCATAGCCCAGATCTTTCATTAGTTTGGTAGGGGCATTGCGCAGTGCTAAGGGAACAGAAAGGTCGCCCGTTTGTTTAACGGTTTGCTGTGCCTTGTTGATGGCCATATAACTGGCATTGCTTTTAGGTGAGGTGGCCAGGTAAATAACACACTGACTCAATATAATCCTAGCTTCCGGATATCCTATGGTGGTAACCGACTGAAAAGTGGTGTTGGCCATGACTAAAGCAGTTGGATTGGCATTGCCAATATCTTCAGAGGCTAGAATAAGTAAACGTCTTGCTATAAACTTTACATCTTCTCCCCCTTCTATCATCCTAGCTAACCAGTAAACGGCCGCATTGGGATCGCTTCCCCTGATGGATTTTATAAAGGCCGAAATAATATCGTAATGTTGCTCCCCGGTTTTGTCGTATAGAACGGTGTTCTTCTGTATTTTGCTTAGGACTAATTCGTCCGTGACAATAACGTTATCCGTATCTTCCGAATTGATGATAAGTTCAAATATATTCAGCAATTTCCTGCCGTCACCTCCGGAAAGGCGCAAAAGTGCCTCGGTTTCCTTTAGTGTTATTTTTTTCTTTTGTAGTAAGCTGTCCCGTTTCATGGCCCGGTGGAGCAGGGCTTCAAGGTCTTCCTTGCCAAATGGATTAAGGACGTATACCTGGCACCTGGATAACAATGCCGGAATTACTTCGAAGCTGGGGTTTTCCGTAGTTGCTCCAATAAGGGTCACCCAGCCCTTTTCCACAGCTCCTAATAAGGAATCTTGTTGGGATTTGCTAAAGCGATGAATTTCATCAATAAATAATATGGGGTTTTTAGTGGTGAACAATCCTCCACTTTGTTTGGCCTTCTCTATCACCTCCCTTACATCTTTAACGCCGCTGCTTATAGCGCTCAAGGTGTAAAAGGGGCGACCACTTTCATGTGCTATTATATTGGCCAAGGTGGTTTTTCCCGTGCCAGGAGGGCCCCAAAGAATCAGGGAAGGCAAGATTCCTTTCTTTATTTGATGGGTCAATGATCCTTTTTCTCCTACCAGATGGTTCTGGCTTATATAGTCTTCCAGTGTTTTTGGGCGTACTCTTTCTGCTAATGGTTCGTTCATACTGTAAAAATAAAACAAAGTTGGAATAGGATTGCTCCCAATCCTAACTTTTAAAATGTATGTGGATGATTATGACAATTTAACCGTTTTTACTTTTTTGGTTTCAATATTGTAAGAATAATTATATTTCAGCTTATGAGAGAAAGCAACTATTTTAAATTTACCAATTTAGTGGTCTTATTGCCCATGATGGCCGTGCTTTCTATATGGACTGTTTATTGGTTTGAAATAAAGTATCAGGTTAATTTTAATCTTTATGGGGTGTTCCCTAGAACATTGAAGGGGTTAAGGGGAATTGTGCTGAGTCCCTTTATACATTCTTCAGTAGAGCATTTGTACAATAATACCATACCCATTGCGGTGCTAACCGCTTCCTTGGCTTATTTCTACAGAAGTATAGTGTTTAGGGTGTTGCTATGGGGCGTTTTATTGTCAGGAGCTATAACCTGGGGAATAGGCAGACCTTCTTATCATATAGGGGCTAGTGGGTTGATTTATGTGTTGGTGAGTTTTGTTTTTTTTAAGGGCATTTTATCCAAGTATTATAGATTGGTGGCCTTGTCCCTTGTAGTGGTTTTTATCTATGGAAGTTTACTATGGTATATTTTTCCGGTTGAGGAGGGTATTTCCTGGGAGGGCCATTTAGGCGGATTTGTTACGGGACTGTTTCTGGCATTTGTAATCAAAGCTCCCTTGCCCAAGGTTAGGAAATATGAATGGGAGCGGGAGGACTATAATGAGGAAGAGGACGAGTTTCTAAAACATTTTGACGAAGACGGAAATTTTATAGAGAGCAAGCCTCCTGAGTCCCCTCCCGTGGACGATAATATTGTAATTAAGTATCATTTTAAAAAGGATGCTGGAGAAGGGAAGGAAGATGATTAGACAGAGCAAGGCTCTTTCATTCTTCTTTGGAATAAAAGTACAAGACCCACATTGGACAGCGTTTATCTTCCCAAAACTAGTGAGTGTTGAAGCTAAGTGGATAGGAAATGACTATTTTAGCAACTCTTGTCGTTGTCTTACCACTTCATAAAGGAATACGCCACAGGCTACGGAAACGTTTAATGAACCTATTTCTCCCAATAGTGGTAGTTTGGCCATATGATCTGCAGCCTTTAATATAGACGGGGATATACCCACGTCTTCAGATCCCATGATAATGGCGCAGGGTTCTATAAAGGATACATCGTAAATGGTGTTTTCAGTTTTTTCGGTAGCGGCAACTACCTGTATGTTGGAAGCCTGCAAGTAGAAGACGGCGTCCTTTATGTGGTCTACCTTGGCAATGGGTACACGAAATGCGGCACCAGCGGATGTTTTAATAGTGTCTGCAGTAACCGGCGCAGCTCCTTTTTTCTGAATGATGATTCCGTCTACTCCTGTACATTCTGCAGTTCTTATGATGGCCCCAAAATTACGTACGTCCGATAGTTGATCCAATAATAAGAAAAGAGGTGTCTTGTTTTGATCCAGTACATTTTCTACCAATTCTTCCACGGTTAAAAATGTTACTGGGGATATGTTGGCTACCACACCTTGATGGTTATTCTTGGTGAGTCGGTTTAATTTTTCAATGGGTACATAGGAAGCGCTAATACCGTTTTTACGGATCAAGGTTTCCATATCCTTGGAGAGATCTCCCTTTAGGCCCTTTTGTATAAATACTTTGTCTATGGGTTCCTTGGATTTTATGGCTTCAATCACTGCTCTGATGCCGTAAATTTGTTCGGTGTTTTTCATGGGGTAAAGGTAAATAAAAAACCACCCGGTTCAGGGTGGTTTTTAGTAATTATTTAGATTTAAAGATTACGGTAAATCGTTAATCTTAGCCGTACTCTTATATCCGGAATATTCCCAAATTTCACCGGGAATATCCGAAAATTCTGCCTTAAAAGAAATGCTGTCTACAACATCACCACTTGGTGTTGTAGCACCTCCTTTAACAATTTTACCTTCAGTGATATTAACCGTGACATCGTAATATAACTCTTCTAAATCTGTACCGCCAAATGTCAAGGCATCAAGGTTTAATGGAACTTTTGCTTTTAAGCCCCAACTGTGCTCTTGATCATCCAACCACATAAATTGCGTATCATTAGCCGAGGTATTATAAATACTAATAGTATTTGTACCGGCTGGATCACCGTCATATATCATATCTACAACCCATGTTCCAGTAATTTCACTAATAAGGATATCATTCTCATCAGGAACTGATTCAACTTGATCACAAGATACAAATGAAGTTATCAAAGCAAAACTTAGAAACAAGTAGCTTAGTTTCTTTAAAATTATATTATATTTCATTTCTTCAAGTTTTTAATTATAATAAATATCAGTTTGAGTAAAGGTAGTTACAAATGTATAACCAAAATCCCACTCTACTGTAAGTACAAGGGTTTTAGTAACCGGATCCACTGTTAAACTGGTAAAAGTATTTGATCCACCAAACGTATTGGTAGCGACTGGCCCTTCACTAGTGAAATCATTGGTTAAAATATTATTGGCTTTAAGAACTATACCAGGTGTGGCATAAGCTACACCAATAGCTCTTCCATATTCGTACCATCCACCTTGTGCATCGGAAATGGCATATCGATCATCACCTAAGTCCTTAATAATGAACGGACCATTATCTTGATAGCCATCGGGAGAACTTCCGTTTCGTGAAACAGAAGCAGTATACATTCCAGCTATACTGGTTACTAGATCACCATTACATTCAGGATACAAAACGGTCCTAAAATCAGTTGCTGGAATACCGTCAGTATTAAAAGCGCTATAGGAAACTGAATAAACATCAGGGCCATCAGTTACTGAAGTTCCCCCAAAATATTTTCCGGATACTTTTGTTTCTAAATCAATTTCTACTCCTCCAGCGGATGCTACAGCTCCTGGATCTGAGTAGGAGCTTGCGTCACAATCCAACACAACATCACCACCTTCCAAGGTAATCTTGGGTAGGAAGGTAACTGCTGAAACGTCCTCTGAACCAGGTGCCTCTACACTAGGGTCACAACTTGTTAACGTCAATCCTATGATTGAAAACGTACATAATATTAATTTATATCTTTTCATCTTTTTATTTTTTTAATTATCCCAAAATATGGCATCTGTAATCTGTCTTTGTGGCAATGCATTTGGATTTAAGCTTCTTTCTGATTCAGGGTATAACCATGAGGATGGAAATGTTCCGCTTGGTAAAACAGATAATGGAGGGGTTTGGAAAATTCCATCCGTAAATAGCCTACTAGCAGGCCTATCGAACCTTCGAGTTTCAATCCATCCCTCGTCCTCTTGCGTTCCATTTAAAGATATCCATTTTTGTATACCTATCAGATCAAGTTGGTCATCTAAAGTGGTTGCTCCAGCAAAATCCAATGTGCTAATATAAGAAGCTGCGTCATCAACTTCCATATAGCTAAAGTTTAATTCAATGGCAGTGTTGAATGCTGTTTCGGCATCATCACTTGTATTATATCTTGCATCGGCCTCAGCTCTTAAGAACCAAACTTCCCACGGGCTCATTAAAATGGCTGGCTTTGTATCTGAATAGGCGTATTCAGAAGCCATACTATAATCAGACGCTGGTGCCGTAAATGGTTCGTCATCTATGGTTCCCTGATCTATACCGTGTAAAGATCCTTCAAAAGTCCCGGTAGTTGCCGTTGTATACAATACTTCTGCTCTAGGGTCATTAAGTGATTCCAGTAGATTTAATGACGCATTACTGGCAAAGTAGAACATTCCTACACCAAATTCTGCTCTAGCATACATCGGGTTTTGATCACCAGTAGTTCCAGAATAGGGAATGAATGGCATATCATCAACAGTCTCTATAAAAGTACCGTTACTAATAAGGGTTTGTACGGCAGCCCCTTGTGGATTTACTTCAGAAGTTCTCATTAAAATTCTTAATTTTAATGAATTAGCAAATTTTATCCATTTGTCTAAATCACCTTGAAAGATAAAATCGTCTTCTGCTACTGTGCCGCTTTCTGCTTGTGCTAAATCAGTTAGTGCCTCATCCAACATGCTAACCAATCCAGGGTATATAACTGCCTCAGCTGAATCTGAATTTGGTGTTAAAATTGAACCATCCTCAATAGCACCAGAAATTGCTTCGGTGAATGGGATATCTCCAAAATGGTCAACTAAACCTTGAAATAGATAAGCTTTTAAAACATTAGAGACACCTCTATATGCTGGTGAACTACTATTTTTAGTAATATAATTTAAATCGGTTAGGCAGTTGGCATATGCACGTTGCCAGTACCCATTAAAATCGCCACCTGCAGAAACATAACGTTCTTCATTTCCTATTGAAACTCCAATACCCCAAGTATAGTATTGACTCCATAGGAAAGATTCACTATAGTTTAAATCTTGTTCAACAATATAACCCATATAGGCAATAGCCGCGCTTAAAACTTGTGGGTCTCCAGCAGATGGGAAAGTGTTCGGGTCTATATTAACTTCTTCTAAACTATCAGAACATGAAAAGCTCAGTGTTAATAATAGAATAAGACATATATTAATTTTTTTCTTCATCGTATTATTTTTTTATTAAAATGACAATTGTAAGTTAAGTCCAACACTTCTTGAAGAAGGTGTTTGTGTTGTTTCAATACCTTGGGCATTGTCTGTTAAACCAGGACCATTAACTTCTGGGTCAGCATATTTGTTACTATCAGGTAACCAATACTTAAGGTTTTTACCAAATAATGATAATCTAGCATTTGTAAAGAAAGTATCTTTAAGCAATGACTTCGAAAAGGTATAACTTAATTCGACTTCTCTTAACTTTAGGAAACTTGCATCAATTAATTGAGTAGAAACCGGTGCATCATAATTAGTAAAATAATCTTGCTCAGTAATTGAAACGATATTTTCGGAGAAAGTACCGTCTCCATTATCTACTACCGAATTTGGAAATATAAACGGTTCTCTATTATAAACAGTAGTGTTGACGTTGGTACCATTAAAATTGGTATTGTATTTAGTCTGAGAGGCAAATACCCCTCCTTTTTTCCTGTCGAATAAAACTCTAAATCCAAATCCTTTGTAATTTAGGTTTGCGCCAAAATTCAGTAGATAATCTGGCTGGTTATTACCTAAAATTACATCATCATCTGGATA
This sequence comes from uncultured Arenibacter sp., assembly GCA_963972175.1. Classification (GTDB taxonomy): domain Bacteria; phylum Bacteroidota; class Bacteroidia; order Flavobacteriales; family Flavobacteriaceae; genus Arenibacter. Next base: position 2,659 of record CAXAVP010000071.1, on the reverse strand, counting down.
TACAGGAAAACCAGTATTGGCGTCTACAATAACTTGTCCTTGATCATTGTACTTAAAGTCATTTCCTTTAAAAGTACCAAATGGTAATCCTTCTTTGGCAACCATAGTAACAGTCGTACCAGCGGCAAAACCAAAAGTGCCTATTGTTAACTCGTCTATATCATCTGTAATGGTAACAACTTTATTGTCGTTAGTAGAATACGCTCCAAACAACTCAAAATTTAGACCATCAACCAAACCAAGAATAGGTTTTAGGGTCAGTGACAGTTCATGCCCTTTATTCTCCATTCTACCAATATTGGTCACGGTTTGTGTGTACCCTGTAGATCTCGGAAGGCTTATTGTAACAAGCTGATTATCGTGGTTGGAATGATAATAGGTATAGGCTCCGCTAAGTCTGTTTTTAAAGAATCCGAAATCAATACCAGCTTCGTAAGTAGTCGTTAATTCAGGTTTTAGACCTGGATTACCGATAGTGTTTCCAACTGTAAATCCAGGTACACCGTTTTTTGGTAAGGTAAGTGCGAAATCCCCTAAATCAACAATTTCTGGATTACCCACAAAATAAGAGTTTAGTAAATATAAATCGGCATCTTTACCAGATGTACCGTAACTACCTCTTAGTTTAGCGTAATTTAGAATGTCATTTTCCAAATTGAATAAATCTGTTAGGACTACAGAGCCACCAACAGCTCCGTAAAAAAAGGAGTTGTTTGTTGATGGAAGCGTAGATGACCAGTCATTTCTAGCGGATAATTCTAGAAAGGCTGCATCCTTATATCCAAGCGTTGCATTTCCTAAAACCCCAAAAATTCTATATTTACTTCTATACATACTTGAAGTAGGTTGCTGACTACTATTGGCTAAATTGTATGTGTCTGGAACTACTAATCCTCCAACTGTACTTCCTATTAGGCGATCAGCGGTTCTTTGAAAGAAATTATATCCTCCAGCCGCTGTTAGTTTTAGGTCTTCACTCAATTCGGCGTCGTAATTGAGCATAACCGTGGCATCAAGGTTTTCAACTTTAATGTTGGTGTTAATGTATTCACCTAATGAATTATGCCTTCCATTTCGGGTTGTAATTTCTAAGTCGTCGGTCCAAACCAATTGTTGACCTCGTGTGTAAGTTGGGGTCCATACATCGGTTTGGGTATTTACAATATTACCACCAAAGCGTCCTGTTATGGATAGGTTATCCAAAAAATTATAGGTTAAAGAGGCGTTGGCTAAAAAGTTGTCGATCTCTGCCTCGTTTCCATATTCATTTAAGATATAATAGGGGTTTACCGATGAATAAGAACCCCAGTACCCGTTAAGATCATGAAATGGACTTGTATAATCTCTCAGTTCCGTAAATGGAATGTTAATTGGAGATTGAATCGCCATTGCATAGGCATTATTACCTTCAAAAGCACGTGATCCTTCCTGAGCAGTATTTTGGTCAACTCTGGCGTAACTAACTTTAAAATCCGATTTTAATTTCTCGCTTAATTTTGCAGAGGCATTAAATGTAATGTTATTTCTGTTATAAGATGTGTTATCAAGTATACCTGTTTGTTTTGTGTTTCCATAAGAAGCATAATAGGTAAAACCATCATTGGACCCAGATAGGTTTACATTTTGGGTAACAGTATATCCCGTGTTAAAAAAGTCCTGTAATTGATTCCTAACAGCGCTGTATGGTCTTGTTAAGGCTTCTAACGCGCCATCTCCATCGGAATCAATTGGTGAAGTCCATGGTCGCACAACACCATCTAGAGCTGGTCCCCATGACCAGTTTTCTCCAGAATCCAGGTGAAGGTTGTCATATCCTTGTCCAAACTTACTTTGGCGTTGTAAAACAATGATTGCTGTTTCCATAGAGGTGGAACCATTGTAATTGACTTGCATTTTTTTACCTTGACCGGTTTTGGTCGTAATAAGAACAACTCCTGAAGCACCACGTGATCCATAAAGCGAAGTTGCTGAGGGACCTTTTAAAATGGTTACAGAGGCTATATCGTTAGGATTGACGTCATTGAATCTATTACCGAAATCGGAATATCCAGTAGTGGAAGCACCAGCGCCTCCAGAAGTAGCAGTATTATCAATGGCGACACCATCAATAACAATTAAAGCATTGTTGTTACCAGTAAGCGAACCTGAACCTCTTAACACAATTCTTGTAGATGAACCAACCGAACCTGAAGCAGTGGATAGATTTACACCAGCGGCCTTACCCCTTAAAGCTTCTAAGGCGTTTTTGTTAGGAACGGACAGTAGGTCCTCTGATTTCACAGTTTGATTGGCATAAACCGTTGCCTTTGCATTTCTGTCGCCAGTGCCAAAAGCAGTAACCACTACCTCTTCCAAGGCTTGGGCACTTTCTTCCATTTGTACGTTGATAGTGTTGCTGGCACCAACGGTCATTCTAGCATTTTTTTGTCCTATATAGGAGAACACCAAAACTTGTCCAACTTCAGCCTTAATGGTGTATAGTCCATCAAAATCAGATTGGGTACCGGTTGTGGTTCCTTCTACTAGGATGTTCACTCCAGGGAGCGGTAGACCATCTTGGTCCGTAACCGTACCTGAAATCGTCTTTTCTTGCGCAAACGAAAGCTGCACAATCAACGCTAGAAACAGCGTTAGGATTCCACTTAACTTTGTTTTCATT
>CAXAVP010000070.1:0-17533 GCA_963972175.1 uncultured Arenibacter sp. | reverse complement strand
TGTGGCCAGTGCCTTTGCCAAAAAGGTGGTTCCTTCACCCAGAGATCGTACTTTCCTGTCCCAATTGGTTTATTACGGTAAGGAATTGTATCTCATGGAGCGTTTAATGCCCTTAAAAGCGGAAGCTATCATACTGGGCTACCTTCCAGAAAAAATGGATTGGGCCGTTGCCAATGAGGAACAGATATGGCGGTATTTTATAGAACGGGAACTACTCTATAGTACCAACAGTAAATTGGGGCCACGGTTTTTGGACCCTGCACCCTTTTCTAAATTTGAGTTGGAGCTGGACAATGAATCGCCTGGTAAAATTGGGAGGTATATGGGCTATCGCATAGTTAAGGCCTTTATGGAAAATAATAAGATTACGTTACAGGAAATGTTGACCGTGCCTGGGGAGGAGTTGTTTAAAAAATCGAAATATAAACCAAAGAAGTTCTAAGAGGTCGCAAAATATCAAAAAGTAAAATTATGGCAAAAGTGCATACATCGGAAATTACGTTAAAGGTTGGATTGGATGAAAACAGGGTTCCAGAGGAGCTGTCATGGTCGGCCCAAGACGGAGGTATAAACAACGAAGAAGCCAAGGCAATGTTATTGTCGGTTTGGGATAGCAAGAATCAGGAATCCCTAAAGATAGATTTATGGACCAAGGATATGCCCGTAGATGAAATGAAGGTATTCTTTCACCAGACCTTGGTGTCCTTGTCCGATACTTTTATGAAGGCTACGCAGGATGAAAAAATGACGGCTACCATGAAGGATTTTTGCGATTATTTTGCAGAAAAGCTAGAGTTGAAGAAATAGGTTGATAGAAGGGGCTAGTGTAATTATTGTGCCCCTTTTTTGTTTAGTTTTACCTAGGGTTCCGACTATAATAGGGTAGAATTTAAAAACGGACTTTTGGATAATACAGTGGTAGCGGGTTTGGTCTTTGTGTACAATGCCCGGTCTGGCATGGCCAATGCCTTGTTGGATAGTGCTCATAAAATGTTAAGTCCCAATACATATGAGTGTGGCTTATGTGCCATTACCCATGGGGTGATGGGCGAAAATAGGAAATGGAAGGCCTTTAGGGGGTCCTGGGGTGTTTCCATTGAATTTTTGCATAGTGACGAGTTTCCCAAGAAATATCCGGATTGTATATCAAGCCTAAACAAATGGCCCAAGGTTTTTGTGTCTGTGAATGGCGAGTTGTGCAACTTTCTGAATAGGGAGGAGATAGCCAAAATGCAGGGTCAGGAAGATCTTATTCTGGCTATACGTCAAAAATATCAGGCCATCACGGAAGAAGGCGGTTCTATTGTTTAACTAAAAAAGAGTAAGGTGCTGCTACTTTATTTCTTTAAAGTAGTTGAGGTTGATATCCTCTATAAATGCGAGTAGTTCCTCTTTGCCCTGGCCATTGGAGGAGGAGGTCACAAAATATTTGGGAGCTTCTTCCCAAACGCCTTCCAATAGGGTCTTAAGGTATGTGTTTACGTGGTTTTCAATGGCTTTGGGCTTTAATTTGTCTGCTTTGGTGAAAATAAGGCAGAAGGGAATCTGGTTTTCGCCCATCCATTCCATGAATTCCAGATCTACCTTTTGCGGTTCATGCCTAATATCGACCAATACAAAGGCGCATACCAATTGTTGGCGCTCCAGAAAATAATCAGTAATATATTTCTGAAAGGTCTTTTTGTCCTTTTTGGATACACGGGCATACCCATAACCCGGTAAATCTACCAAGAACCAATTTTCGTTTATTTTAAAGTGGTTTATTAGCTGTGTTTTTCCAGGTCTGCCCGAGGTTTTGGCTAGACTTTTTCGTTGGGTAAGCATATTGATCAACGAAGATTTTCCTACATTGGAGCGCCCAATAAAGGCATATTCGGGCAGGAGTTCCTTTGGGCATTTTGCCACATTGGAGTTGCTCATAACAAAGTTGGCCGACTTTATTTTCATAAGGCGAAATAAACGTATTATTGCTTCTGACTAATAATTAAAAATTACGCTTCTGCAACCAAGCGTCAAGGACCTTGTTAAACTCCTCCGGATGCTCCATCATTGGAGCATGGCCACATTTGTCTATCCAAAATAAATCGGAATCGGGAAGAAGTTCGTGGAACTCTTTGGCTACATTGGGAGGGGTAACCGTATCGTTTTTGCCCCATATGATACACGTGGGGGTCAACATATGTGGTAAATCCTTGGACATATTGTGTCTTATGGCACTCTTGGCAATAGATAAGGTTTTAACCAATTTCATCCTGTCGTTCACCGTTGCAAAAACTTCGTCAACAATTTCTTTGGTAGCTACCTCGGGATCGTGAAAAACATCCTGGGCCTTTTTCTTTATAAACTCATAATCGCCCCTTTTGGGATAGCCGTCGCCCATTGCGCTTTCATATAGTCCGGAACTGCCGGTTATAACCAGTGCTTTAACCGCTTTTGGGTAAAGTTTGGTGTGTAATAGTCCTATATGGCCGCCTAGGGAATTACCTAAAAGAATTACATCTTTAAGTCCCTTGTGCTCTATAAACTGCTCTAGGAAAGTAGCAAAGCTCTTAACGTTGGTTTTTAGCAGGGGCATATCGTAAATAGGAAGTTCGGGGACCAATACTTTGTAGCCCTTAGGTGGGAAATGTTCCATGACACCCCGGAAATTGCTCAATCCTCCCATAAGACCGTGCAATATGATAATAGGTGTTCCCTCACCAATTTCAATATATCGGAATTTTCCCTCGCTAATTATCTTTTTTTCCATTAAGGATTGCTTGTATTCTTAGTTGGCAAATATAGGCATTTCATTATTATGCAAGTATAATCAAGTTTTTGGGACCCCTAATATTTAAATTATTTTTTAAATAAAAAATTTTTTCGCCCATGATCTAGAAGCACTTTTTAAGGTCCATTTTGATGTATTTGGTCAATAAAGTGTGGAATTTATTAACAAAGTGGTATTTTGTGGTAAATTGTGGTAATAATTTCTATATCTTTGAGTTATCAAATTAAAAACCAGCTACTTTAAGTGATAAATTTCATTGGAACATATGATTGTAAGGCTGATAGCAAAGGAAGGGTGATGCTTCCTGTGGCGCTTAAAAATCAAATGTCCCCGGTGATTAATGAAGGCTTTGTAATAAAGCGATCTGTTTTTCAACCGTGTTTGGAACTGTATCCCATGGCAGAGTGGAATTTGTTGATGCAGAAAATGAACAAAAAGAACAGGTTTAAGAAAAAAAACAACGATTTCATAAGAAGGTTTTCCGCTGGTGTAAAAGTAGTAGAAATAGATGCCACGGGACGACTGTTGATTCCGAAAAATTTGGTGGAAGTAGCGGGGATTGCCAAGGAGGTTGTCTTGAGTTCGGCAATAAATATTGTAGAGATCTGGGACAAAGGGAATTATGAAAAAGTATTGGAAGAAACAGCCGAGGACTTTGCGAGCTTGGCAGAAGAAGTAATGGGAGATGACGAAGATGAGCTATCATAATCCGGTGTTGTTGAGGGAGTCTGTTGATGGACTTAATATTAGGCCTGATGGCGTTTATGTGGATGTAACCTTTGGTGGCGGCGGCCACTCCCGCGAGATAATGAAGCGTTTGGGAGACGGTGGTAGGTTGTTGGCCTTTGACCAGGACGAGGATGCGCTGCAAAATATAATTGAGGATGATCGATTTCAATTGATCAATGAGAATTTTAGGTATATAAAGCAGTTTTTAAAGTTCTATGGCATTAAGAAGGTAGATGGGATTTTGGCCGATTTTGGTGTGTCGTCCCATCAATTTGATCAGGCGGAACGGGGGTTTTCTACTCGGTTCGATGCTGATCTGGATATGAGGATGAGCAAAAAAAATGCAATCTCTGCCTTTGATGTGGTTAATGAATATGATTATGATGCCTTGAGGCGGGTGTTGTTTCTGTACGGTGATTTGCGCAATGCCAATGCAATGGCAAATGTTATTATAGCGAAGAGGGCAGTGGGGCCTATAAAGACCACTGATCAATTAAAAGAGGTTTTGGGGAGTTTTCTTCCAAAGCATAGGGAGCATAAGATATTGGCGCAGATCTATCAGGCTATACGAATAGAGGTGAACCAAGAGATACAGGTGATCAGGGAGTTCTTGGAGCAGGTCCCTGAATTGTTGGATGTAGGTGGGAGGTTGAGTGTAATAAGTTATCACTCCTTGGAAGATAGGTTGGTAAAACGGTTTATAAGGGCCGGACAATTTGAAGGGGAACCGGAAAAGGATTTTTATGGAAACATAGAGGTGCCTTTAAAAAAGGTGGGGGGCTTGATTGTTCCTTCAAAGGAGGAGATAAAGTTGAACAATAGGGCCAGAAGTGCCAAGCTAAGGATCGCTGAGCGGATTTAGTGTTTAAGAGGTTTAAAGTTTTAATAGTGTATATATAAGGTAGGCTTTTTTGTGTTAGCTATGAGAAAGGGATTGTTGGACATACTAAGAGGGAAGTTTTTGGTTAGTGGTGGAGCGCCCAAGAATTGGTTGTTTATAATTTATGTGTCCTTTTTGGCTACGGTAATGATTGCCAGTTCGCACAGTGCCGATGGTAAGGTGCATAGGATAGCTGCTTTGGATGAGGAGGTGAAGGAATTGAGAAGTGAATTTGTGGATATGCGTTCCGATATGCAGGAATTAAAGTTAGAGTCTACCGTAATGGGTATTGTGGAAAAAGAAGGGTTGTTTCCGTCAGAAACACCACCAAAAAAAATAAAGGTTAAAACCAAGTAAAGTAATAGTGCCAATAACTGAAAAAAACATATTGACCAGATTGTACGTTGTGGCGGGATTTTTATTCCTGTTCGCGATGGCCGTGTTGGTTAAACTGGTGAGCATACAGGTGGTTGAAGGTGAAAAATACCGGAAACTGGCCATGGCCCGCACAGAAAAGATGTTTACCATAGCTCCTAAGAGGGGCAATTTGTATTCCGATGATGGTAGCTTGCTGGCTACTTCGGTGTCCCGATATACTATTCGCTTCGATGCGGAAACGGTGGCCAATAAGGATTTTGAGGAAAATGTAAAGGCTTTGTCCGACTCTTTGGCTAAGCTCTTTGGGAAAACTACTTCCTATTATCAGCAATTGTTGAGAAAGGCCAAGGTGAATAAGAATAGATATGCCCTTGTAGCCCGCAACTTGGACTATTCCGATTATGTAGCGGTAAAACAATTTCCGCTTTTTAATAAAGGACCCTACAAGGGAGGTTTAATTATAGAGCAAAAGACGGTGCGTGAACATCCGCTGGGGAAAATCGCGGAACGCAGTGTTGGATATGAAAGGGTAGATGAGAACGGATACTATACAAGGGTAGGCCTAGAAGGTGCCTTTGGGGAATATTTGAGAGGGGTTGAAGGGAAGAGGTTGAAGCAAAAAATTGCTAAAGGTCAATGGAAGCCCATAGGTTGGGATAATATTGTTGAGCCAAAAGATGGTTATGATGTGGTGTCTACCATTGATATCAATATTCAGGATATAGCCCACCATGCCCTATTGCGACAATTGGAAAAATACAATGCGGAGCACGGTTGTGTCATTGTGATGGAGACCAAGACTGGAGAGGTTAAGGCTATTTCCAATTTAGGAAGGACTACGGAGGGTAAGTATTACGAAAGATTAAATTATGCCATAGGGGAATCGCACGAGCCTGGTTCTACCTTTAAGCTTATGTCCATGGTAGTGGCTTTGGAAGATAAGGTGATAGATACCAGTACCGTTGTGGATACGGAAAAAGGCACCTATAAGGTCTATAATAGAACGGTAAGGGATTCTAAATATGGGGGGTATGGAAAAATATCAGTAGCCAGGGCCTTTGAAGTGTCATCCAACACCGCATTTGCCAAGATTATTAATACCAATTATAAGGATAAGCCGGAAAAATTTGTAAACCGCTTAATGAATATGGGATTGCATAGGGAACTGGGACTGCCTATAAAAGGTGAAGGGAAGCCGGTGATACGCTATCCAGGGGACAAGGGCTGGTCCGGGGTTTCCTTGGCGTGGATGTCTTATGGGTATGAGGTTTCATTAACCCCTTTGCAGACCCTGACGTTTTACAATGCCATTGCCAATGACGGTGAAATGCTAAGGCCAAGATTGATAAAAGAGGTAAAAGAGTGGGATAAAACCATCTTGAAATTTGAAAAGGAGGTAATAAATCCTTCCATCTGTTCCAAGGAAACGGCAGCCAAGGCAAAACAGCTGTTAAAGAATGTAGTGGAGAAGAAGCATGGAACTGGCCATCGCCTGTACTCTTCCAATTTCTCAATGGCGGGCAAAACCGGTACCACCCAAAAGAATTACGTTTCCAAGGACCCCGAGGTGATGAAGTATATTTCCACTTTTGCAGGGTATTTCCCGGCTGAAAACCCCAAATACTCCTGTATTGTTGTGATACATGAACCAGATAAAAGTGTAGGGTATTACGGGGCCGATGTGTCGGGACCGGTGTTTAAGTCCGTCGCGCAAAAGATTTACGCAAGTTCTCCCATGATAGATGAAGTGGATGTAGACGAGGTGGAGAGCAAAGAGCTGGATGAGGCGTATCAGCGTTACTATGCCGATGCCAATAAAAAATATAAGCAGGTGCCCAATGTGGAGGGTATGAGTGGTATGGATGCCATATCTATTCTGGAAAATTTGGGAATAGAGGTAGAGGTAAAAGGTAACGGAAAGGTGAGGAAGCAGTCTATTTCCAAAGGAACCGATTTAAAGAAGGTGAATAAAATAGTATTGGAGCTATCATGAGGTTGTTAAAAGACATATTGTACGGGGTTGGCCTATCAGCGGTAAGTGGAACTACTTCGGTGATGGTGAACAATATCTGCTTTGATTCCAGAAAGGTAGGAGCAAACGATATATTTGTGGCTATTAAGGGGCTGGTTGCAGATGGCCATCAATTTATTGAGCAGACCGTTGCCTCGGGTGCCAGGGCTGTTATATGTGAGGAGTTGCCGCGGCAAATGGAGGATGGGGTAACCTATGTAGTGGTAGATAATGCTAATAGTGCCTTGGCCATTATGGCTGCCAATTTCTATAGTAATCCCTCTAAGAATCTGAAATTGGTGGGTATTACCGGGACCAATGGGAAGACAACCATCAGTAGTTTGTTGTATCAGTTGTTTACAAAGGCCGGGTACAAGGTTGGGCTCATTTCTACGATTAAAATAATGGTGGATAAAACGGAATATCCTACCACTCATACTACGCCAGATGCACTTACCATTAATAAATACTTGGGGTTGATGAGCGAAGCAGGGGTGGAGTACTGCTTTATGGAGGTGAGTTCGCATGGTATTAGTCAGAAAAGAACCGAAGGTCTAACCTTTGAAGGGGCTATTTTTACGAACCTTTCCCATGACCATCTGGATTACCACAAAACCTTTGCTGAGTATAGGGATACCAAGAAATTGTTGTTTGATGCACTTACTAAACGCGCCTTTGCACTGACAAATGTCGATGATAAAAACGGCTTGGTAATGCTGCAAAATACCAAGGCAAGGAAATATACCTATGCCCTTAAGTCCTATGCGGATTATCGGGGGCAAATCTTGGAGAAACAGTTTAACGGTCAGTTGTTGAAGATTGATGACAATGAGCTTTGGTCCAAGTTGATCGGGGATTTTAATGCATATAATATGTTGGCCATTTATGGCGCAGCTGATTTGTTGGGATTGGAAAAACTGGAAACCTTACGTCTGCTGAGCGAGCTGGAAAATGTGGATGGAAGGTTTCAGTATTATATATCAAAAGAAAATATTACAGCTATTGTTGATTATGCCCATACACCGGATGCCTTAAAAAATGTACTCGGGTGTGGTGGTGACAGAGATAAGTCTAAGCGTCCGGTTATGGGTCATATCGCATCCTCCCTTAGCAACAAAGTTATTTTTACCTCCGATAACCCAAGGTCTGAATCGCCCACGCTGATAATGGAAGAAATGGAGGCAGGTGTAGAGCCTCAACATGTTAAAAAAATCTTGTCCATAGAAAATAGGAAACAGGCTATTAAAACCGCTTGCCAGTTGGCTGCGGCCAAGGATATCATATTAGTGGCTGGGAAAGGTCATGAAACCTATCAGGAGACAAAAGGGGTCCGGGAGGATTTTGATGATTATAAAATGGTGAAGGAGCTGCTGGAAAGCTTGGGAAAATAGTTCTTGTGCCAACAGCAATAGATTAAAAAAACGATAAATACAATAAACCAGGAATGCTTTACTACCTATTCGAATATTTGGAAAATCAATACCAACTGCCAGGGGCGGGACTTTTTCAGTTTATTACGTTTAGGGCGGCTTTGGCAGTGATGTTATCACTTCTTTTGGCAACGGTTTACGGGAAGCGGATCATACTCTTTCTTCAGCGCAAACAAATAGGCGAAACAGTGAGGGAACTTGGTCTGCAAGGACAATCTCAGAAGGCGGGAACCCCAACCATGGGCGGCCTGATCATTATTATGTCTACCATGATCCCGGTTTTATTGTTTGCCCGTTTTTTGGATAATATTTATATCATTCTTTTGATTGTTACCACCATTTGGATGGGAATCATAGGCTTTGTGGATGATTATATAAAAATATTTAAAAAGGACAAGGAAGGCCTAAAGGGGCGCTTTAAGGTGATCGGGCAGGTGGTCCTTGGATTGATGGTTGGGGCGGTGCTGTATTTTCACCCAGATGTTACCATGAAGGAGCACGGAAAAACCGTAATTACACAGAACTATACCCTTGAGGAGGTTCCTGGGAAAGAGATTAAGTCTACCATGACTACCCTGCCATTTATAAAGAATAATGAGCTGGATTATGCCCGATTTATAAGTTGGATGGGAGACGGAATGGAAAAATATGCCTGGTTGGTGTTTATTCCGATCATCATAATAATTGTTACAGCTGTTTCCAATGGGGCCAATCTTACCGATGGTATAGACGGCTTGGCAGCGGGTACTTCGGCAATCATAGTGTTCACTCTTGGGATTTTTACCCTGGTTTCCGGTAATATTATCTTTTCCGATTACCTGGATATCATGTTTATTCCTAGAGTAGGAGAGGTGGTGGTCTTTATTGCGGCATTCGTAGGGGCATTGGTTGGTTTTTTGTGGTACAATGCCTATCCTGCAACTGTCTTTATGGGGGATACCGGAAGTTTAACTATTGGGGGTATCATTGCTGTAATTGCGATTATCATTAGAAAGGAATTGTTGATTCCGGTATTATGCGGAATCTTTTTTGCGGAGTCCATTTCTGTCATGCTGCAGGTGGGGTATTTTAAGTATAGCAGGAAGAGGTTTGGAGAGGGGAAACGTATTTTCCTAATGGCGCCTCTACATCACCATTACCAGAAAAAAGGGTACCACGAGAGTAAGATAGTAACCAGATTTTGGGTGGTAGGAATACTATTGGCCGTGATTACCATAGTAACCTTAAAGGTGAGATAGTATGAGGCGTCTGGTGGTTCTTGGGGGAGGTGAAAGTGGCGTAGGTACTGCCATTTTGGGTATGAAGGAAGGTTTTCAGGTTTTTGTAAGTGACAGAGGCCTTATAAAGGAAGAATATAAAGAAGTTCTTGAACATTATAAATTGGAGTGGGAAGAGTTGCGGCACAGCGAGGATAAGATTTTAAATTCGGACTTGGTGATGAAAAGCCCTGGGATCCCGGATTCAGTTCCTTTGGTGGTGGCATTGAAAGAGAGCGGAGTGCCCGTTATTTCGGAAATTGAATTTGCTTCGCGCTATACCCAGGCCACTGTTGTTGGGATAACCGGTAGCAACGGAAAAACCACCACTACCATGTTGACAGGCCACATTTTTAAAGAGGCGGGTCTGGATGTAGGCATAGCAGGGAATATAGGTGATAGTTTCGCTAAAATGGTGTCGGAAAGGGAACGCGATTTCTATGTGCTGGAGATAAGTAGTTTTCAGTTGGATGGCATAGTGGACTTTAAACCACATATTGCCGTGCTAACAAATATTACTCCAGACCATTTGGATAGATATGATTATGAATTTGACAAGTATATAGCGTCCAAGTTTAGGATTGCCATGAATCAGAACAGTGATGATTATTTAATATATGATGCAGATGATGAAGTAATTGTAGACTGGTTGCAGAAGAACCCTGTAAGATCAAAATTGTTGCCTTTTTCGTTGGAAAGAAAATTGGAAGAAGGGGCATATATAGAAGACGATAAAATTATTATTAAAATACAAAATAACACTACGGAAATGAGTAGAGACGCTTTGGCTTTGGAAGGTAAACACAATGTAAAAAATACTATGGCTGCCACCACTGCGGCTAAATTGATCAGTATTAGAAAAGAAACTATACGGCGGAGTATAGAGAGTTTTCAAGGAGCGGAACACAGGTTGGAAAAGGTGTTGAAAATACATCATGTTCAATATATAAACGATTCCAAGGCTACCAATGTTAACGCTACCTATTACGCCTTGGATAGTATGAAAACACCTACGGTCTGGATCGTTGGTGGTGTGGATAAAGGCAATGATTATAGGGAGTTGATGCCTTTGGTACGTGAGAAAGTGAAGGCAATCATATGTTTGGGCAAGGATAATTCAAAGATCATAGATGCCTTTGGGAATGTGGTAGATCTTATGGTGGAAACATTTGCCATGGATCAGGCGGTAAAGGTGGCCTATAAGATAGCGGAACGGGGAGATACCGTATTGTTGTCTCCGGCATGTGCCAGTTTTGACCTGTTTGAGAATTATATGGATAGAGGAAATCAATTTAAGGCAGCAATAAAAAAATTATAATCTGTGTTTGGATTTTTAAACAAAATAAATGGAGATAAGGCTATTTGGGCAGTGGTTGCCCTCTTGGCGCTGTTCTCCTTTTTGCCTGTTTATAGTGCAAGTAGTAACCTGGTGTATGTGGTGGGTAATGGAACAACCATTGGCTACCTCCTTAAGCATGCCATATTACTGCTTATGGGGTTTGGGATTATTTACGGGGTGCACCGCATCCCCACCCATTTCTTTAAGGGATTGTCCTTGATAGCAATGCCTGTGGTGTTGCTTTTGTTGCTTTATACCTTGGCTCAAGGACAGGTCATAGATGGGGCCAATGCCAGTAGGTGGATCAGAATACCAATTGTTGGATTTACTTTTCAGACCTCTAACCTGGCCTCTGTAGTATTGATGATTTATGTGGCCAGATATCTGACCAAGATCAAGGATAGGACCATTACCTTCAAGGAAAGTATCCTTCCCTTGTGGTTGCCCGTATTTTTGGTGGTGATCTTAATTTTGCCGGCAAATTTTTCAACAGCAGGTATAATATTCTCAATGGTATTGCTGCTCTGCTTTTTAGGAGGCTACCCATTTAGGTATTTGTTGGGGATAGTAGGTGCTGGATTGTTAGGGTTGACCCTGTTTATTCTAACGGCCAAGGCAGTGCCGGATTTATTTCCAAACCGGGTAGATACCTGGATGAGTAGGATAGAAAGTTTTGCCAATCCAGAAGATACAGAGGCCGATTATCAAATTGAAAAAGCCAAGATTGCTATCGCCTCAGGTGGAATTGTAGGTAATGGGGCGGGAAAAAGTGTTATGAAGAATTTTCTTCCACAAAGTTCCTCAGATTTTATTTACGCCATAATCGTAGAGGAATACGGACTGTTGGGAGGTTTTGTTTTAATGTTCTTCTATTTGCTGTTGCTTTTTAGAATAGTAGTGGTTGCCAATGGCAATGAAACCATATTTGGAAAATTATTGGTGTTGGGCGTAGGGTTGCCCATTGTATTTCAGGCTTTGATAAATATGGCGGTGGCCGTAGAGCTTTTCCCGGTAACAGGACAGACCCTTCCCTTGATAAGTAGTGGGGGGACCTCTAGTTGGATGACCTGTTTGGCTATAGGAATCATATTAAGTGCCAGTAATAAGAAAGTACAGGAAGAACCAGAGGAAATAGATGAAAATAACCCTTTAGAAGTGTTAAGTGGGCAGTTATAGATTTATATTATCAGGAGGCGGAACAGGGGGGCATATTTACCCTGCCATTGCTATAGCCAATGAGTTAAAGCAAAGGTATCCTGATGCCGAATTTCTATTTGTAGGGGCCAGGGACAGGATGGAAATGGAAAAGGTGCCCCAGGCCGGTTATAGGATAGAGGGACTGTGGATAAGCGGATTGCAGCGAAAACTGAGCTTGAAAAATTTAATGTTTCCGTTTAAGGTAATCAGTAGTTTGATAAAATCGGTTAAAATAATACGAAAGTTTAAGCCCCATGCAGTAGTGGGTACCGGTGGGTTTGCCAGTGGTCCTTTGTTGAAGGTAGCATCAGGGAAGGGAATTCCCTGCGTGCTGCAGGAGCAAAATTCCTATGCGGGAATTACTAATAAGCTTTTGGCCAATAAGGTTGCCAAAATTTGTGTAGCCTATGACGGAATGGAGAAATTCTTTCCTGAATCTAAAATCGTAAAAACGGGAAACCCGGTACGTGGCGATTTAGTTGCCTTGACCAGCGATAAGGTAGATGCCATAAAATTCTTTGGACTGCAGCCAAGCAAACCTACTTTGCTGGTTTTGGGCGGTAGCCTTGGGGCAAGAAGGGTGAATGAGCTTATTGAGGAAAAATTGTCCTTTTTTATAACGTTTGGAATTCAGATTATCTGGCAATGTGGTAAGTTGTACTATGAAGAGTACAAAAAGTACGAAAAGGAAGAGGTGAAGGTATTTGCTTTTATAAATCGGATGGATTTGGCCTATAGGGCCGGGGATATAATTATTTCCAGGGCAGGTGCAGGTTCCGTGTCGGAATTGTGCATAGTGGGAAAACCCGTGATTTTTATTCCTTCCCCCAATGTAGCGGAAGACCATCAAACCAAAAATGCATTGGCCCTTGTGGAAAAGGAGGCGGCTGTCATGGTAAGGGAGGCGGATTTGGATACCGAGTTTGAATCGTCTTTTTCTGATGTGATGCTGACAAAAAGACTGCAGGAAAAGTTAGGGGCCAATATTAAAGAGCTGGCCTTGCCCAATGCAACAAAGGAAATTGTAAACGAAATAGAAAAATTATTGCGGTAGTTGTTGAAGAATGGATAGTAAAGATATACATAGTGTCTATTTTATAGGTATAGGAGGTATAGGTATGTCTGCTCTTGCCCGATATTTTAATTTTTTGGGCAAGAGTGTTTCTGGCTATGACAAGACACAAACTCCACTCACAAAGGATTTGGAGTCCGTGGGGATCGCTGTGCATTATGAGGATGATGTAGATTTTATTGAGGAGCGGTATAAAGACCCTAAAACTACTTTGGTAGTGTATACCCCGGCGGTGCCCTCTACCCACTTGGAATATAATTATTTCAAGGATCAGGGATTCCAGATTAAAAAACGTTCGGAAGTTTTGGGGATTATAACTAGGGATACCTTCTGCTTTGCGGTGGCGGGGACGCATGGTAAGACCACTACCTCCTGTATCTTGGCACATTTGTTAAGGGAAACGGGGACTCCAATAACTGCATTTTTAGGAGGTATTTCTGAGGATTTTAACAGCAATTTTTTGCTGGAAGGCACTGATTTTTCGGTGGTGGAGGCCGATGAGTTTGATCGTTCGTTCCTTAGGCTTTCTCCCAATGTGGCCTGTATAACCTCAATGGATGCCGACCATTTGGATATTTATGGATCTGGTGCGGAGCTCAATAAGTCCTTTGTTGAGTTTACAGAAAGAATTAAGCCCAATGGAAAACTATTTGTGCGCAAGGGGCTACCTATAGAGGGGATAACCTATGGTATTGAGGATGATGCCGATTATTGTATAAAGAATGTAAGGGTGGAGCAAGGTGCCTATGTTTTTGATATAGCATCGCCTGAGGCACACATAAAGGGGGTGAGATTTCATAAGCCGGGTAGGCATAATTTGTTAAACGGTTTGGTGGCATATGCTATGGCCCTTCAGGCTGGTTCCGCACCAGAAAGTTTGGCAGGGGCATTAGCTAGCTTTAAGGGAGTGCAGCGCCGTTTTTCCTATCAGTTGAGGAGAGAAGATTTTGTCTTTATAGACGACTATGCCCACCACCCGACGGAAATTGATGCAGCATATCAGGCCGTATCGGAAATGCATCCGGGGAAACGTGTTTTGGCAGTATTTCAACCGCATCTTTTTTCTAGAACAATGGATTTTGTAGATGATTTTGCACGTAGTCTGTCCAAATTTCCAAATCTGTTGTTGCTGGATATATATCCGGCACGGGAAGAGCCCATACCTGGGGTGACTTCGCAGTGGTTGTTGGATAAAATTGAAACTCCCAATAAAAAATTGGTGGACAAATCGGAATTAATATCACAAATAAAGGCTTGTAATCCAGAGGTGTTGATCACGATGGGTGCCGGTGATATAGGGTTGGAAGTGTTGAAAATAAAAAAGGAATTGGAATAATATGTACCTAATGTTGGGCATTCGGCCCAAGGATTAAGTTAGGGATTTTGTATAGCGTAGAATAGTAGAAATTAGAAAAAATGAAGGTTAATTGGAATTTAATGAAATTGGGCGGCCTGTTGCTATTGGTTACCGGACTCTATGCATTTTCCAATATTAGGAATAGGCAAAAAGGAATAGATAAAATAGATATAAAGTTTGTAGGTGATCAAAATCTATACGTAACCCACGAAGCGGTTAATAAATTGTTAATACAAAATTTGGGCGACCTTAAAAACGTGGCCAAAGAAGATATAGTTTTGAATACTATAGAAAAAGCTATAGTAGCTAATGAAATGGTGAAAAATGCCCAAGTTTATCTCACGGTAAACGGGGGTCTAGAGGCTAAAGTTGTACAGCGTAAACCTATCGGTAGGGTAGAAGGAGAAGCAAAGTTTTATATTGATGAAGATGGAAAACGCATGCCATTTTCCAAATATCATTCTGCAAGGGTGCCAGTAATTACCGGAATAATAACCAAAATAACCATTAAGGAAGTGCATGAGATTTTAACTTATATAAATTCGGACGAATTTTTAAGGAAGAATATCATAGGGGTTCATATTACCGATGATCAGAAATATCAGTTGAAGTTTAGGATGGAGAACTTTGTAGTGGACTTGGGCAATAGGAAAGAATTGGAAAAAAAGTTCAGCAATTTTAAAGCTTTTTATACCAAAGCAAATAAAGACGAAACGTTGGACGATTATAGTAAAGTGAGCTTAGAATTTAGTAACCAAGTAGTGTGCACCAAAATATAAGATATGGAACAAGGTAATTATTCGGTTGGGTTGGATATAGGGACCACCAAGATTGTAGCCATCATTGGTAAGGAAAATGAATACGGTAAGATTGAGGTATTGGGTATTGGTAGGTCCAAGAGCTTAGGGGTGCATCGCGGTGTGGTAAATAATATTACGCAGACCATTAAGTCTATTCAACAGGCCGTTGAACAGGCAGAAGCTAATTCCGGGTTAAAGATAGGTTCGGTAGTAGTGGGTATTGCGGGACAGCACATAAGAAGCTTGCAACACAGTGATTATATAACAAGGGCAAAATCGGAAGAAGTTATCAATGAGGATGATGTAGATAAGCTTTGTAACCAAGTATACAAACTGGTGATGCTTCCAGGCGAAGAGATCATTCACGTATTGCCACAGGAATTTAAAATAGATGGGCAAGGAGAGATTAAGCAACCCATGGGAATGTATGGTGGCAGATTGGAGGCCAACTTTCATGTGGTGGTAGGACAGGTGTCCTCTATACGGAATGTGGGAAGGTGTATTAAGAGTGCCGGTTTGGATCTGGGTAATATAACCTTGGAACCTTTGGCTTCGGCAAATGCAGTATTGAGTCAAGAAGAAAAGGAGGCCGGTGTGGCCCTGATCGATATAGGAGGGGGTACAACGGATTTGGCCATTTTTAAAGACGGTATTATACGGCATACGGCTGTTATTCCCTTTGGAGGGAATGTAATCACCGAGGATATCAAAGAAGGATGCTCCATCATTGAAAAACAGGCTGAACTTTTAAAGATAAAATTTGGTTCTGCATGGCCAGGAGAAAACAAGGATAATGAAATAGTTTCCATACCTGGCTTACGGGGAAGGGAGCCTAAGGAAATCACCTTAAAAAATCTTTCCAAGATAATCCATGCACGGGTAGTGGAAATTGTGGAGCAGGTGTATGTAGAGATCAAGAACTACGGACACGAGGAGCAAAAGAAAAAGTTAATAGCAGGTATAGTCCTTACCGGTGGAGGAAGCCAATTAAAGCATTTGAAGCAATTGGTAGAATACATCACGGGAATGGATACCAGGATAGGATATCCCAATGAACATTTGGCCGGTGATTCGGATGAGGAAATAGCTAGTCCGCTATATGCAACTGCGGTAGGATTGTTGATGAATGCCGTACAAAATAAGCCTAAGGTAAAGGAGGAGCCCCAAGACACCGTAGAAAAGGACGGTGACCAGGACACCTTTGGTATGGAGGGCAGTGCCCAAGCCCAAACGGCCCTTAAAAAGGAACGGAAATCTATTTTTGATAAATGGTCCGAAAAGTTGAAAGATTTTTTGGATAACGCAGAATAGATAATAGAATAAGAACACAGTATAGTAAACCAGTAAATTAGAAAATATGAGCAAGAACACGGAATTTGAAAGTATATCCTTTGATTTGCCCAAAAATCAAAGTAATGTCATTAAAGTCATTGGTGTTGGCGGAGGAGGTAGCAACGCAATAAATCACATGTTCCAGGCTGGAATAAATGGGGTGGATTTTGTGATTTGTAATACCGATTCGCAAGCCCTGCAAAACAGTCCTGTACCCAATAAGATACAATTGGGTGTATCGTTAACCGAAGGGTTGGGAGCTGGTGCCAATCCTGAAATTGGGGAGCAGGCGGCTATTGAAAGTATGGAGGATATCAAGCAGATGCTCGATACCACTACAAAAATGATATTTATTACTGCTGGAATGGGTGGGGGAACAGGTACTGGTGCTGCTCCCGTTATTGCTAAAATGGCAAAGGAAATGGATGTTCTTACCGTTGGGATCGTTACCATGCCTTTTCAGTTTGAGGGTAAAATGCGTTGCCAACAGGCTCAGTTGGGAATTGAAAAATTACGCGCAAATGTAGATTCCTTAATTGTTATCAATAATAACAAATTAAGGGAAGTGTATGGTAATTTGGGTTTTAAAGCTGGTTTTTCCAAAGCGGATGAAGTTTTGGCCACTGCTGCTCGTGGTATTGCAGAGGTTATAACACATCACTATACACAGAACATAGATTTAAGGGATGCCAAAACGGTTTTGAGTAGTAGTGGGACAGCCATAATGGGATCGGCAATTTCTTCTGGTTCCTCTAGGGCACACGAGGCTATTATGAAGGCCTTGGATTCTCCCTTGCTCAATGATAATAAAATTACTGGGGCCAAGAATGTTCTATTGTTGATCGTTTCAGGTTCACAGGAAATAACCATAGATGAAATAGGTGAAATTAATGACCATATCCAAAATGAGGCCGGTTTTGGGGCCAATATCATTATGGGGGTCGGTGAAGATGAGGGACTGGGCGAGGCAATCGCAGTTACG
>CAXAVP010000069.1:0-17632 GCA_963972175.1 uncultured Arenibacter sp. | reverse complement strand
TTCTTGCTCCACCCCGTTCAATTCCGGAAATTCCGAAAGTACGGTAGCCCCGCCCAGGGCAACAATAAGATCGGATGTATAGCCTAGGGTCGGATTGGCCGATATGCCCGAAAATCCATCGGAGCCTCCGCATTCCAAGCCCAATGTCAGTTTACTCAACGGTGCCGGTTGGCGCGCTACCTTATTGGCCTCTATAAGCCCTAAAAAAGTTTTCTTTACGGCTTCTTCTATAAAATGCCGTTCGCTATTGCTCTTTTGTTGTTCCAGAATGTGCAACGGCTTGGAAAAATTGGGGTCGCGCTTGGCAATGGCGGCCTCCAAAATTTTTACCTCGGCATTCTGGCACCCTAGGCTAAGGATGGTAGCCCCGGCCACATTGGGATTGGTGATATATCCTGCCAACAAATTGCAGAGGGTATCCGAATCGCCACGGTCACAGCCACAGCCACCCGCATGGGTCAAAAACTTGATGCCATCCACATTGGGGAAGGTCCGGTTCTGTTTAATTTCTTCGGCCGTTTTAACAATAGGGGAGGCCATAAGTTCTTCGGCATTGGCGCCCTTTTTATATTTGGAGACCAGGACTTCGGCATCTATCATATAGTCTTTGGAGGTTTCGTAGCCCAAGGCCTTTAAAAGAGCCTCCTTTATGACGTTAACATTTCTGTTCTCACAGAAAACCATGGGGATTACCAGCCAGTGGTTGGCGGTCCCCACACTGCCATCTGCACGGTGGTATCCGTTAAAAGTGCTGTTCTTCCATTTGGAAACGTCCGGGGCCTGCCATTGCGATTGGCGTTCGCCCACATTGTAATCGGAAGAGGCGTGAACCACATTTTCAATAGTGATGGTCTCTCCCTTGGCAATGGGCATCGTAGCCTTCCCAATCAAGATTCCGTACATTAATATGGGGTCTCCCACCTTAAAGTCGTACAAGGCAAATTTATGCTTGGCCTTTATATTGTTCTCAAGGGGAAAGGAATCCCCTTTAAATTCAACCGTATACCCCTTTTCCATGTCCTGCAAGGCTGCTAGGATATTGTCATCCGGGTGTATTTGTAAAAAGTTTTTGGACATAATAATTAGTTTGGTCTTAATGATTTGTTATTAGGCTCAAGCTGTGTTACCACCTTATTTCTGAGTTGCTAGCGGATTTACTGTGGATGGGCCAGGGTTGTAGGCTTTACATACAAGTGGTTCTTAGAATTGAACGGTAGCTTTTATTACCCCGGTACTGGGGTCCAACCAGCTGTCAAAGTTCTCTTTCATATCTGTAAAATGCACATTGTGAGTTATAAACGAATCGGTAGGGAACTGATCCAAAATATTGATCACATGCTCAAAGTCGGCCACGGTGGCATTTCTACTGCACAATAGGGTAGTTTCCTTGGCGTGAATGGCCGGATGGGTATAGGTTAGCTCTCCTTTGGATAGTCCTACCAATACAAATTTCCCACCGTGTGCCATATAGGAAGGGCCACTTTCCAGGGCTCCTTTGTGCCCTGAAGCATCAAAGACTACGGTGGCCAAATCCCCATTAGTGATCTCGGAAATTTGCTTAACGGGATCTTCGTTAACGTTAACGATATACTCCACACCAATAACTTCCTTTGCGTAATGAAGTCGGTCTTGGTTCATGTCCAATGCAATGACCTTGGCACCTTGGATCTGTGCCAATTTCATAATGCCAATACCAATGGGGCCACAGCCAACCACTACTACCGTTTCACCGGGCTGTACATCTGCCCTGCGTATGGCATGGGCACCTATGGCCAATGGCTCTACAATGGCCATCTGGTTATCTGATAGGTTGTTGGCCGGTAACAAGATATCTGCGGGAACGGTTATTTGTTCCTGCATACCCCCGTCTGTATGTATGCCCAGTACTTGTATTTGGGTACAGCAATTGGTCTTGCCATTTCTACAGGCTACACAATGGCCACAACTTAAATAAGGCATGATCACCACATTGTCTCCCGATTTGATGCCTTTAGGGTTTTCGTCTATTTCCACGACCTGGGTAGCCAGCTCATGGCCCAAGATCCTAGGGTAGGTAAAAAAGGCCTGATTGCCGGTATAGGCATGTAGGTCGGTTCCACAGATACCTACCTTGTTTACTTTTAACAGGGCTTCTCCTTTCTTTCTTATCGGGGCTTCTTTTTCCTTTAGCTGAAAATTTCCCGGTTCTTCACATACAATATATTTCATGCGTATTATTATTCTTGAATTAGATCTTTATACTATAATTAGGTGTATATAATTTTATAGCACCCAGGCCTGAACTGGGCAGGCGCAGCTAGGGTATGGGCCAGTATAGACATAGGGAAACTATGTCCCCTAAACTTAATATAGCCTATTCCCTAGGGTATTTGAGGGCCTAATTTACTTAAAAAGATTTATATACTCCCTATACAAGGAAACACCCAAAGATTATAAATGTTGGTAGATTACAAATAGGCTTTGGGCTAATAAAACAATTCCAATAAAAAATGTTAACTTTCTTACTGTAATACAGTTAAGATTCTATGGGGCATCATATTATAGTTTTGGGAGCTGGAGGAATTGCTAGTGCCGTTGGATTGATTTTGGCGGAATGGAGCAATGTCCCCCTGCAGATCTATATAGGCAATCGTACTTTGGAAAAGGCCCAAAAGGTGGTCAAATGGATAGAAGAGGGGACGGGCAGGGCCCTGGAGGTAAGGGCTTTTACCTTATCCGAAGGTGAGCCTACCAAGGAGATGCAGAGGGTCTTTTCCCAAGGGGATGTGTTGCTGGACTGTCTTCCCGGGAGTCTGGCGCCAAAAATGGCCGCTTACGCCAGGGAGTATAAGCTGCACTATGTAAATCTGACCGAATATGTGGCGGAAACAAATGAGATCATTCAATTGGCCAAAAATGCTGAAACCGGTTTTATACTGCAGTCGGGCTTGGCCCCCGGCTATATAGATCTTTTGGCCCACCACCTCTATCAGGAATTTTGCGCTAATCATGGGGTGGATAAGGTAGAGCGATTGGAATTTAAGGTCGGGGCCCTTTCAGACCATGCTGTGGAACCACACTTTTACGGCTTTACCTGGAGTCCCGTTGGCGTGGCCACCGAATACCTTAAGGACGCGGAAGCCCTGAGGAACTATAAGAAAGTATCCCTGCCTTCCCTGTCCGAACGGGCCAGGATAATTATTGACGGAATAGCCTATGAGGAGGACCTTACTTCTGGAGGTGCTGCCGACCTGCCCGAGGCCCTAAAGAGCAAGGTACGACAATTGGACTATAAGACCCTAAGGCACCCAGGACATTACGCCTGGGTACAACAACAAATTGATACCCTAGGAAGGGGAAAGGAGGTCATAAAAGCATTACAACAGAAAATGGAACAGCAGATTCCGCATTTGGAAAACGATCAAATAGTGTTATACGCCGCTGTAACAGGTAGGGATGTCAATGGGGTACTTCGGCGGAGTGAACGGTCCAATACCATTCGGCCACAGCAGATCGGAAAACATAGGATACGGGCCATACAGGCCACGACTGCGGCCCCAATGGTGGAGGCTGCCTTTCTGTTGTTGGAATCCAACACCAATGGAGTGGTCCTACAAAGTATGATAAAACCAAAGCCATTTTTAAACGGTCATTTTGTTGCTTCGGTCTATGGAAAGTTGGACTAAGCTGTCTGGGAATATGCCGGTGTGTTTTTGTAAGCACTTGAAAAATAATTTGTTATGATGGGTGGGGTGGTGGCAAAACGCTTTAAAAGCTTCTCTTAGTGCGACTTTCTTAGGGTTAATATAGGATTTATAATTGATCAAATTTATGTATTCTTATCCTTTATCTTTGGGATGGTTCCAATGTGTGCGAATTCCCGGAATCAGTATTTTTTATAAGTAAGGATATCTTGGGAGTCTTTTGAATGCAACGGGACACAGAGTATAATGCAATCAACAAAAACTATTTAACCCATTATGAAACCAATTGTACAAATTTCCTTAGACCTGACGAACATTGATGAAGCCTTGGAAACTGCAGCCATGGCATTACGGGCAGGGGTGGACTGGCTTGAGGCCGGGACGCCGCTAATTTTGGCCGAAGGCTTGCACGGAGTGCGTAAACTAAGGGAGGCCTTTCCCAACACTCCCATTGTGGCCGATCTAAAAACCATGGACGGAGGGTATCTGGAGGCCGAAATGATGGCCAAGGCAGGTGCCACCCATGTGGTGGTTATGGCGCGTGCCCATGCCGAAACCGTTAAAGTGGTAGTGCAGGCAGGAAAGGATTACGGGGTAAAGGTAATGGGTGACAACCTAGGTTGTCCGGATATGGTGTCCGGGGCCAAATGGCTGGCAGACCTTGGTTGCGATTATATTATTCACCATATAGGCTATGACGAACGTCGTGGGATTGCAGCCCAAGGCCTTCCCATGCCCAGCCCAATGGACCAACTCAAGGAAGTGGTAAACGCTGTTAACGTACCGGTGCAGGCCGTTGGGGGACTTTCCCTAGAGCAGGCAGTACGCTGTCCGGAGTACGGTGCGCCCATGGTGGTACTGGGAGCGCCACTCACCATAGATGCCGATTCCTTTAAGACGGCCGATGGGGACCTGGAAGCGTCCTTGCGGCTAATATGCGATAAAATACACAGCTACGGTGAGGTAACACCCTAGTGGCACAAGGCTTTTAACAATATAAAATATAAACGAGACGCAGAATGGGTGACCATGGATAGGCGGGGGACCAAGGGGACCACTAGCCATTATCCTTTGGTAGCCAATGGAGCGTAATCATAAAAACAAACAAATTATATCAGATGAATTCGATAGGAGTAGTTAATTATGCTGAAGAAAAAGGGAGTGTAGAAATTAGGGAAATTGCCAAACCGAGCATTGGTGAGGAAGATGTGTTGCTACAGGTAGCCAATGTTGGGGTTTGCGGGAGCGACCTGCACCAATGGACCTCGGATCACAGTTGGCCGGTAAATTATCCCGTAGTATTGGGGCACGAGTTTGGTGGCCATATAGTGGAATTGGGAAAGCGAGTGGAAGGTTGGAAAGAAGGCGATAGGGTAGTAAGTGAAACAGCTGCCGTAATAGATGCCAATAGTCCTATGACCAGACAGGGGCTTTACAATCTGGACCCTAACCGTAAGGGGTTTGGCTATGGCGTTAATGGAGCCATGACCAAATATGTGAGGGTACCGGCCCGATGTCTACATAGGGTTCCCGAAAATTTACCTATTGAACAGGCCTGTTTAACAGAGCCCTGTTCCGTGGCATACAATGCCGTAGTAGTTAATTCCAGGATACAACCGGGAGACCGAGTGGTGGTGGTAGGCCCTGGGACCATTGGGATACTTTGCGCGGCCGTTGCCCGTTTGTGTGGTGCCGAAGTGGCCATAGTGGGCTTGGAAGCGGATAGGGAACGCTTAAAAATTGCCGAGCAATACGGATGTGTGGGAATTGTGGGTGATGCCACGGCCTGGGCACAGAAACAGGATGGCCTGGGGGTAGACTGTGTTATAGATGCCGCCGGGGCCAGTGCAACCCTAAAGATTGCCCTGCAATTGGTTAGGCCAAACGGGCATATCACCAAGGTAGGATGGGGGCCACAACCCTTGAAATTTTCCTTGGATCCCCTAGTTCAGAAAAATGTAACCCTTCAGGGGAGCTTTAGCCATAACTGGCCCATTTGGGAAAAAGTACTTTCCTTACTGGCATCGGGAACATTGGATGTAAAGCCCATTATTGGAGGGGTTTGGGAACTGCAGGATTGGCATGAGGCCTTTGACCAAATGCACAGAGGAAAAGTAGTGAAAAGTGTCTTAAAACCAAATTAATGCCCATGCGATTAAAGGATAAAGTTGTTCTTATTACTGGTGGCTATACCGGGATAGGGAAGGCCATAGCGGAGCGATGTGTTGCCGAAGGGGCCAAGGTGGTGGTCAATGGCTTGGAAGAAGAGTGTGGCCTAGCATTGGTAGCAAAATTAGGGGCGGAAAACGCCGCGCATATTACGGTGGATATTACCGAGGACCAAGCCCCCAAGAAATTGGTGGAAAAATGTGTGGCCCATTTTGGCAGCTTACATATTTTGGTAAATAATGCCGCCTATATAGCCTCTTCCAATATTAATACCACCGATGCCGATTTCGCCAAACGTATCATGGCGGTAAATGCCATAGCTCCATTGTTGAATATTCAGGCAGCGCTGTCCCATTTGAGCAAGAATAAGGGCTGTGTACTCAATATAGGATCTATAAATGCCTGGGGCGGGGAACCAGACCTTTTGGCCTATAGTATGTCTAAAGGGGCCTTGATGACCATGACCAGGAATTTGGGTGATAGCCTATTCCGGGAGTATGGGGTACGTGTAAACCAGATCAATCCGGGTTGGGTTCTTACCGAAAAGGAAATATTAAATAAAAAAGAACAGGGAATGGAGGCCGATTGGTATAAGGGGATCCCCGATATATTTGCCCCTGCCCAACGTATATTTTCTCCTGAAGAGATTGCGACCGCCTGCCTATATTGGATGTCCGACGAATGCGGTCCGGTGAGTTCACAGGTAATGGATCTGGAACAGTTTCCTATAATAGGGCGTAACCTGCCCAAAACATGGGAAGGTTCGCATAAAAAGAAATAATTACTAACGATAAAATAATTAAGATTTGCCACAATTAGCAGTATTTCCCAAAGCATTTATGCACGAACTTTGTAAGGATGGAACCATGAAAGTGTCCGAATGGATCGATTTAGCCGTTGCGCTTCCGGTAGACGGATTGGAATGGTATGCCGGATTCTTGGAAATGGAGGATGAATCCAATTGGTCGGTTTTTAGGAAGCAGGTAGAACAACACGGGAAAGAAATACCCATGATGTGCTGTTCTCCCGACTTTACCCATCCGGATGCCGCTTTTAGGGAAAAGGAGATTGAGAAACAAAAAGGGTGGATAAAAATGACCCATGATTTGGGAGGCTCCTATTGTAGGGTGCTGTCCGGTCAACGCAGGCCCGAACTGAGTATAGAGGAAGGGATTGGCTATGCGGCCGACTGTATAAAGGCATGTTTGCCCTATGCCGAGGAGTTAGGGGTAACCTTGATCCTGGAAAACCACTATAAGGACGATTTTTGGGAGTATCCCGAATTTGCACAGCAGATGGATATTTTTTGCCAGTTGGTAGATAGGATACACCACCCCAATTTTGGAGTGAATTATGACCCTAGCAATACCTTTTTGGCAGGGGAGGACCCCTTGGAGCTGTTGTACAGGGTCTCGGACCGGGTGGTGACCATGCATGCCAGCGACCGCTATTTAAAAGAAGGTACCATTGAAGATTTAAGAAAGGAAGAAGGGGGTGCCATGGGGTATGCCAAACGCTTAAGCCATGGGGAGATAGGAAAAGGCCTTAACGACTACGATGCTATTTTTAAGGAATTGAAAAGAGTAGGTTTTGATGGCTGGATCAGTATTGAGGATGGTGTGGACGGCATGGACCAGTTGGAGCGAAGCGTTGCCTTTTTAAGAAAGAAAGTGAAGGAATATTGGCCTGATTTTAAGTAGGAGTGCTGTGGTTACGGAGTTATGGGATTGTTAATGGGGAAATTGATTAATGTGAAAATGTACCAATAAACCAATTTGAAAATTTGGAAATGAGTTGATTTGTTAATGTAACAATGTGATAATGTAACAATGTGAAAATGTAACTATGGGTTAATGTGATAATTGCTAAATGTTTTTTGATAATTGAAAAAGCTTTCCCCCGGCCCTAAAGGGTGGCCTTTTTCAGGTTGATGAGAGTTCTCATTTTTTTTGTTATGTGGTTAAAAGGTTATGGGGTTATAATGTTAGGAAGTTAAAAGGGAGTTGTTACTGCGAGCCCGCCTGACGGCAGGGCAGGGAGCTTTTGCGACGCAGCAATCTCGCCATAAAGAAGCAGATTGCCGCGCTGCACCTACCTAGCGGTAGGCTTGCTCGCAATGACGTCAGTTAATAAGGTTAAAGCAACTGACTACTGTTTACTGAATACTGTTCACTCTATCTTCTTTATTCTTTTCTCTTTTTTCTAAACTCTTTTGGCTATTGGCTATTGGCTATTGGCTTTTGCCTAATGCCTAATGACTGACTACTGAATACTGTTCACTGACTACTCTTTAATGTTCCATGTCACCTCGACAGCGGTCTTTTTCAGGTTGATGAGAGTTCTCATTTTTTTTGTTATGTGGTTAAAAGGTTATGGGGTTATAATGTTAGGAAGTTAAAAGGGAGTTGTTACTGCGAGCCCGCCTGACGGCAGGGCAGGGAGCTTTTGCGACGCAGCAATCTCGCCATAAAGAAGCAGATTGCCGCGCTGCACCTACCTAGCGGTAGGCTTGCTCGCAATGACGTCAGTTAATAAGGTTAAAGCAACTGACTACTGTTTACTGAATACTGTTCACTCTATCTTCTTTATTCTTTTCTCTTTTTTCTAAACTCTTTTGGCTATTGGCTATTGGCTTTTGCCTAATGCCTAATGACTGCCCACTGTTTACTGATCACTGAATACTGTACACTTTATATTGCTAATTGTTCATTGATCTCTGCTCACTTACTATTTGGCGCTCTGTCCTCTTCCCATAACCCCCATTATTTATACGCCCTAACCGTACCCATTTCCAGGGTCACAGGGCCCAATTGGTGCGCTACCGGTAAAAATGCACCGCTTTCCATGATCTGCCAAGCGTCCCAACTGGCTTCCAATCCGCCAATGGGTATTATCTTTACCCACATCTTAAAACTGATAGGGAAACCATTGGGTTGCAACTCCCATAAATAGGAATCCCCCGGGGTATCGCCACCACTGGTGTAGGTTACCATGAGTCCCTTGCTACCGTTTTCCAGTGTTACAATGCTTCTTTGGGTGCCATCATCAAAAATCTTATAAGGGGCCACCAACCAAAAGGAATCGTTGTTAAAATAGGAAGTTGC
Source organism: uncultured Arenibacter sp. (assembly GCA_963972175.1). Classification (GTDB taxonomy): domain Bacteria; phylum Bacteroidota; class Bacteroidia; order Flavobacteriales; family Flavobacteriaceae; genus Arenibacter. Next base: position 8,676 of record CAXAVP010000069.1, on the reverse strand, counting down.
TTTTTTAACGAGCTGCTTCTCCTTGGAAGATGTGACCTGTATATGCCCTTTCTTGGCAGTGCTCTTTGTACTGTTTTTTAAGTCTAGGGATACTTGGTAATCCCTCCAGCTTACCAATACGGTATCTGATACCTTGTCCCATTTATAATGATGTTTGCCATTGGCAAAGGACCATTCCAAGAATCGGGTTTCCTTATAGGCTTCATGGTTTAGTGCGGTCAACATCTTTGTAGCCAAAGCATCGGCCTCCTTACTTGCTACCCCTTCCGGAAGAGGTTCATTGTACAGGGCATATAGGATACCGGCGCTTATCAACACAAGCACTAAGATCCCTACGAGTATTTTACCAAGTTTTTTTAGCATGAAGAGCTCTTTTATTATTTAAAATCCAAAGGCCGTATCGTCCCCGCGCTTGTCCGCTCCGCCTTCCAATCTTCCGTTTGGAAGTACCTTTATGGCATCTACCTTTCCTATCACTGGGGTGTTTTCTTCGTTGATATGGTATCCCTTGTCCTTTAGGTCGTTGACCAGGCTTGTTGGAAATCCGTCCGGTTCAAAAATAATGGCGTCCGGTAGCCATTGGTGATGAAATCGTGGGGCATTTACGGCCTGCTGCATGCTCATATTAAATTCATAGCAATTAAGAATGGTCTGGGCTACAGCGGTTATTATGGTGGAGCCTCCCGGAGAGCCTACTACCATCCAAAGCTTTCCGTCTTTTTCCACAATGGTAGGGGTCATACTGCTAAGCATCCGTTTTTCTGCGGCAATGCTATTGGCTTCGGCACCAATAAGTCCAAACATATTGGGCACTCCGGGCTTGGCACTAAAATCGTCCATTTCATTATTAAGAAAAAAACCAAGTTCATCGGAATATAGCTTGGAACCATATCCGCCGTTGATGGTGGTGGTGGCCGAAACGGCATTTCCGAAGGGGTCAACAATGGAATAGTGGGTGGTCTCATCGCTTTCCGTAATCAACACCTGCCCGTGCGATATGGCATCGGAAGGGGTAGCCTTATCGAAACTAAAATCACTCATCCTTTGTTTCAGGTACTGCTCGTTCAATAATTCATCAAGTGGTATTTCAACAAAATCCGGATCTCCCAAAAAGTAGTTCCTGTCGGCATAGGCCCTACGGGCGGCCTCGGTAAACAACTGTATGGCCTGGGTGGAATTATGTTTGTAATCCGACATCTTATAGGGTTCTATCATTTTAAAGATCTGATTGATGGTGAAGCCGCCACTGCTGGGAGGACTCATGGAAATAATTTTGAGGTCTTTGTAATTGAAAACTATGGGCGACCGCCATTTGGCTTCATACCTTGCAAGGTCTTCCTCGCTCACATATCCACCCTTGGATTGTATAAACTGGGCCAATTTCTGGGCAACCTCCCCCTTGTAAAATCCGTCTTTCCCTTGTTCGGATATCTTTTGCAGGGTTTTGGCCAAAGCCGGGTATTTTATGGTGTCCCCTTCCTTGAAGACTTTGGCAAAAAAGGTACTGTCACTGTTTACCTGTATAAAGAGTTCCCTATAATGGTCCAATCGCTCTTCCTGCTTCTTGGTGACCACAACCCCCTTATTTGCCAATTGTATTATGGGGGCCATTATTTCCTGTATGGGTAGGGAACCAAATTTTTTATGTACGGCCATTACCCCGGCAACCGTACCCGGTACCCCTACAGCGGTGGCGCCCAAGGTACTTTTGCCCGGTATTACATTTCCCAAGGAATCCAGGTACATATCCTTATCTGCCAACAAGGGAGCCTTTTCCCTGTAGTCCAGTCCTCCGGTACTCCCATCGGCTTGCCTATAGACCATAAATCCACCACCGCCTATATTTCCAGCATAGGGATAGGCTACCGCGAGGGCCAGTTCGGTGGCCACCATGGCATCAAAGGCATTGCCGCCCCTTTCCATTATGGAAGACCCTATTTTTGAGGCTTCAACCCTGGCAGACACTACCATGGCCTTTTCCGTAACCAATCCTGTAGGAGAAGGTGCAGCCTGTCTACAGGCCATGAATACAGTGCCGATAATAAAAAGAAGTAGTAGTTTTTTGAATCTTTTTTGTTGAAGGTTATTGATCATAATGTTAGCTTATTTGTCAACCAAGGATCTATAAGGTAGGGTGTATTTTACGCGATCGTAGTTGGTTGATATGTAGTTGTTTTCGTTTTAATACTGTGCTTTTTAGCGTAATGATAAATATTTTTGTTTGGAGAACACTATTAATTCCTCGAAAAAAGTGGTGAACTCCCCTTCAAACTCGCTGTAATACTCCTCAAGGTCCAATATGGCATAGTTCATTTTGGATTTGTTTTGGGTACGTCTGTTGAGGCCGTTCAAGACCCTGGAAATGCCTTCCATTTTTGCGTAGTTCAAAATCCAGTTGTCGGCTATCATATAGGGCATCATCCGTTTTACCCCAGGGGGCAGTATGTGGTAATTGTTTTCCAGTAGGTCGTAAAAATTGTCCACAAAATGGGGCAGGGGGGTAGTGGTGTAGTCAGACCAATTCTTAGCTAGGAAATGGTCATAGAAAATATCTACGATCACCCCACTGTAATGGCTGTAGTTTTGATGCAGGCGTTTGGTACTCTGTCGTACAACCGGATGCTTGTCCGTATACGTATCTATGGCCCTGTGCAGGATGATTCCCTTTTGGATATTTTGGGGCAGGTGTTTGTATTTATTACCTCGGATACTGTCTGCAATAAAATTTCCGATCGTGATCTCGTCGTCTTCAAAGGATAGGTAGATGTGTGCTAAAAAATTCATGGACCTCTCTTGAAATTTATTAAAGTCGAATTTACAACTTAGCAACGTAGGATTTAAACCTAAACTTTTATATTTGACAAAATTTAATAGAAAATATGACTTTAATAAAATCTATTTCGGGAATACGAGGTACCATTGGAGGTAAACCTGGGGATAATCTTACCCCCATCGATGCAGTGAAATTCGCTGCCGCCTATGGTGTTTGGTTAAAGGAGTACTCTAAAAAGGAAAAATTAAAGGTAGTTATTGGTCGCGATGCACGCCTATCAGGTGAAATGATCCAAAATTTGGTAGTATCCACCTTGGTAGGTCTGGGAATAGATGTGATAGATTTAAATCTATCCACCACCCCAACGGTAGAAATAGCGGTTCCTTTGGAAAAGGCCGATGGCGGTATTATCCTTACGGCAAGCCATAACCCAAAACAATGGAATGCCCTTAAGTTATTGAACGAAAAAGGGGAGTTCTTGGATGCGGAGCAGGGAGCCAAAATACTGGCGATTGCCGAAAAAGAAGCTTTTAATTTCTCAGAAGTAGATCATTTGGGATCAATTTCCAGGAATGACTCCTACATAGACATACATATTGATGAGGTATTGGATCTATCCTTGGTAGACGCCGATGTGATCAGGGCGGCCAAGTTTAAGGTAGTGGTAGATGGTGTAAATTCTACCGGAGGTATTGCCATTCCCAAGTTGTTAAAGGAATTAGGGGTAGAGGTAGTGGAATTATATTGCGACCCAACAGGTCATTTTCCACATAATCCGGAGCCGCTTAAGGAGCATTTGGGCGATATCTGCGAATTGGTCGTAAAGGAAAAGGCCGACTTTGGAATTGTGGTAGATCCAGATGTAGACCGATTGGCCTTTATTACCAATGAAGGGGAAATGTTTGGGGAAGAATATACCTTGGTGGCCTGTGCCGATTATGTTTTGGGAAAAACCAAGGGCAGTACCGTTTCCAATTTATCCTCTTCCCGTGCCTTAAGGGATATTACAGAAAAGCATGGAGGCAGCTACGAGGCCTCAGCCGTAGGTGAAGTAAACGTAGTGACCAAAATGAAGGCCAATAATGCCATTATTGGAGGAGAGGGCAATGGGGGTATCATCTATCCTGAACGCCACTATGGAAGGGATTCCTTGGTAGGAACGGCCCTGTTTTTAATGTTAATGGCAGAAAAAGGCGGGACGGTAAGTGAGCTTAGGGCCAGTTACCCCAGCTATTTTATGAGCAAAAAGAAAATAGAACTCACTCCAGGCCTGGACGTAGATGGCATATTGGTGGCAATGGCCAAGAAATACGAAAATGAGGAAATCTCAACCATTGATGGGGTAAAGATAGATTTCCCCGAAAATTGGGTGCATTTGCGCAAATCCAATACAGAGCCTATTATTAGGATCTATACCGAAGCCAAGAGTCAGGACGAAGCGGACAGACTTGCGGATCAAATCATAGGGGAGATCAAGTCGGTAGCCGGAATTTAATCAAGGTTTACGAGGGTCTGAGTTTGTATGCTTACGACCCTTTTTTTTTTAAGTTAATAACTATTTATAAGATGAGCAGATTGCGAATACTGTGTATTATTTTTTTGGGAGTTACAATTTTCAGGGGACAAGCTCAGGCAGATACCTTAAGGGTGATGAGTTTTAATATTCTGCACGGGGCCACTACCCAAAACGATTTTAATCTAGACACCCTAGCGGGCGTCATAAACCATTTTAAACCGGACTTGGTAGCCATGCAAGAGGTGGATTTTAAGACCAATAGGGCCAAAAAATTCGACCTGCCAACAGAATTGGGAATCCGCACAAAAATGGCTTCCCTATTTGCACGGGCCATGTATTATGATGGGGGGGAATATGGGGAAGCGGTGCTGTCGCGTTACAGTTTTGTGGCCAGTGAAAACATAGCCTTGCCGCACTTGCCGGGATCCGAACCCCGGGCAGCACTACTTACCAGGGTAAAGACCAAAAATGGCAATACCATACAGTTTGTGGCTACGCATCTGGACCACCAAAAGGAGGAGGCTGATAGAATTATGCAGGCCAAGGCGATAGTAAAAGCTTTGGGGGATACCGAATATCCTACTTTGTTAGTGGGCGATTTAAATGCCGAGCCGGATAGTGAAACCTTGAATATCCTGACTAAAAAATTTACCAAGACCCCGCACAAAACGGCTTGGCAGGGAACCTGGCCAGCAACAGCACCCACAATCTGTATAGATCATATCCTCTTTAATACCCCACAAAAATGGCAGGTGTTGGACTATGAGGTGCTATGTGAAAACTATGCGAGTGATCATTGTATTGTTATGGCGACACTGGTTTATTTACCTTGACCGAATGCTGTTTTAGGAATTCCCCACGTACCAGTTTGGCCGTTTGATGCTCCCCTGTGTGGCTCCAGCCCGGGGGCATTACAATATAAAGTAATTTGTTCTTTATTCCCGGTGCTCTGACAACGTCCTTGAAAAGGGCCGCAAATTCCCCAAAATATACATCCCAAAAATTCCCGGAGTCCATTTCCCTAGTAATACCGTATTCTATTTTTATATCCCGCTCTTCATTTTGGAAGGTCCCAAAAACCTTGTCCCAAATATTTAAAAGGTTACAGAAATTCGTATCCATATAAAGCGGATTTTTGGCGTGGTGCACCCTGTGGTGGGAAGGCGTTAATATGAGCCTGTTCAAGAAGCCCATTCTACCATCCTTCATCATATTTTCGCCTATATGTATAAAGGCCCCATAGGTACCATCAATCAACATAATGGCGAAGAGCATTACGGGCTCTACCCCTAGTAGGATACAGACCGTGGTTCTTATAGCATCGGCATAGGGTGCCTCAAGAAAGAAATGGGCATGGGTAACGGAGAGGTTCATTTGCTCCGGGGCATGGTGGGTAGAATGCAAGCACCAAAAGAGTCGCACTTTATGTCCCCAATAGTGATACAGAAAATGACCAAATTCCCAGACAATGTAACCGTAAATAAACCAATACCAGGTCATTTTGGTCTGGAACAGGGCATAAGGTTGTAACCACCCAATTATAAGTGTTACCATGGCAATGGCTATGAACCTGCCAATAAACCTATTAAATACATATATTAGGAAATTTACCTTATATACCTTGGTATCAGGTTTTTTATAGACAAGACCCAGTATAAATTCCAGTATCAGCAATAGGGGAATAATAGGGTAGATCAAGGCCACAACCCCGTCATAGGTAGTGAAAACACTATAGTCCCCGGCCTGTAATAATTCCAAAGCCTTACTAATTCCCAAGAAACCAATGATTTCATTATAAAGAGTACCTAAAATATCCATTTTAACATCTGATAATTTAATTAACGGATAAAATATAAGGATTTTGATAGGTTGGTACCAAATATTAAGACCAATGACCTTTTTAGACAAACCAAGGTATGTTTATAGCAAATATATGGTCTGTTTAATATAGTTGTCAATAATTTAGTGATCAGGCAGGTTTTACTTCCCTATGGTGATAAAATCGCAACGCCTATTGGCCAAATGCTGTGCATTGCTGCAGGGAACGCCATTGGAGCATTCGTTAAGTAAACGCGACTCCCCATAGCCAATTGCACTGGCAATTTTTTCGGGGGCTATCCCCATTTGTACCAGATAATTATAGGTAGATCTGGCCCTGTTGCCAGAGAGTTCAAGATTAAATTTATCCGAAGCCCTGGAATCGGTATGGGCTTCTATTTTAATTTTAACATTTGGGAAGCTCTTCATAAAGCTTACAATCTTGTCCAGTTCCTCACCTATAATGAGTTCCTTTAATTGGAGGAGCCATTGTTTTCTACGCTAATAGTCAACTTTATGTTTTTACCAATCAGTGGCTGTTGCTTACTTACTGACTTGTTTATCTTTAAATCTTAGGTATCCCTGATTTCTACACTCACTTATAGTCTTTCTGTACTTACCCATTTACCATTGTCAAGGGCAGCCTAAGAGCTCTTGCCATGGGGCCATGGCGTATCAAAGTGCAGTAGTGTTCTGTCCACGGCTTGAACATACCAAACTATCTTGGATTCCATGACTTTTGAATCCACAATAAAAGGGGGCATCTGCGGTAAAAACACCTGAGCGGGGCTGTTGGTAGTAGGAGCGGATAAGGATAAAAGGGAGGCATTAATGGCTAGAAGATCTTTATTTTTTTTCCATTTTTTGGTTGGCCGGAAAAATAGGTGGTATTGTTTATGTGCTAGTCCTGGAGTTAATTGATTGCAGCTGATCTGGGTATGGTACCAAATAATTTTGTTGTATCACCCAGGAAAAAATAGAATATTTGGTTTTTAGGACATATTGGGATGTGGAAAGCCTTGTGTTTAGATAAATTTCCCCAGAAAAAAGGATCAATGGTTGCTGCTGATTTTTATAAGCAGTAGCACAGCTTATTGAAATTTTTTGGGAACTTTATTCCGATGTTTCCATCGTTTATGGGTCCAGAGGTAATGTTCTGGTTTTTCCATTATCTGTTGTTCGGTAAGTCGGAGAAACCTATCTGTTATCTCATTTTTTTCCGTCTGTTTACCCTCAATGGTAATGGGTATGAATTCTGCCTGATAGTAGCCTCTCTTTATCTTAGAGACCTTAAGGAAAACTACGGCAAGGTCCAACTTTCTCGCCATACTTTCGGGGCCATTGAATATAGGGACTTTAACTCCCATAAACTCACTCCAATATTGCGCTCTTTTTGCTTGTGGAGATTGGTCGCTAACCATTCCGTAGCCCGCTATAACCTGGTTTTGTACGTTTTTATAAACGGTTTTAACCGTTTCTTGCTGGGTAATTAAAGTGGTGTTCCATTTGGCCCTTATTTTTCTTATAAGGCCATCAAAGTAACGATTCCCTATTTTTTGATATACAGCATATCCCTTGGCGTCAACATAGTTGTTGATACTTACGTTCCATTCCCAATTGGCATAGTGCGAACACACGATCAGGACGCTTTTATCTTTGGTGATATTTCGCAAAACTTCAATATTGGTGACCTTGTACCGCTCTTTGACAGCTTCCTTGGTAAGATCCAGGGTTTTTACCATTTCTAGGAACATATCGCACATATGGCGATAGAAATCCTTGCGGAGTCGCTTTAGTTCATCCTTGTCCATATGCGGAAAAACAAGCATAAGATTACTTAAGACCACTTTTTTGCGGTAACCCACCATATGATAAACGATGACAAATACGAAATCGGAAAACATATAGAACAACCTATAGGGCAGTTTGGAAATGAGCCACAAAAAGGGGTAAGTAGTAATATAAACGAGAAATTGCATGCAGAAAGAATTCTCTACAAATATAGCTATATTTGGACCCAAAATTAATAGTTTTTTCATGAATAATATTCATATTGCCACCATAGTGATAATGGCGGCCAATGTATTGGCATCCTTAAAAGGTTTTAACGACACTTCATTCTTTGAACGCTATAAATTTGGCGTTGGTGCCATCCAAGCAGGGCAAAAAGATAGAATGGTGACTTCCGGTTTTTTACATGTAGACCTGTCCCATCTATTTTTTAATATGTTTACCTTATACTTTTTCGCCGATGTGGTAATCAGCTGGTTTGGCCCCAGTAAATTTGTAATGCTGTATTTTATAAGTTTGGTGGCGGGAAGTCTGCTTGCGCTCTATTTTCACAAGAGAGAACCTTATTACAGTGCCGTGGGTGCCAGTGGAGCGGTAACCGGTATTTTGTATGCTGCAATATTACTGGAGCCGCAAATGCGATTGGGAATCATGTTTATTCCCATTCCGCTACCGGCCTATGTATTGGGAATCATATATTTGTTCTATTCTATATATGGTATGAAAACAAGATTGGGCAATATTGGCCATACCGCCCACTTTGGAGGAGCTATAGGCG